>CAMBWV010000162.1 GCA_945871755.1 uncultured Bacteroidales bacterium | reverse complement strand
CCTTCCTGTCGTCGCGATGGATGGGCGAGACGATTCAGCAGGTGCTGGCGCAACTGCCAGCCGATGCAATGGTGGACCCCCTGCCCGAATATATCCGTCAGCGTTTCGGCTTGCTTGACCTCCACAAAGCCCTCGTCACCCTCCACCAACCGCCTTCGGCAGCCGATGTGGGCGAGGCCACGCGCAGGATGAAGTTTGAGGAACTCTTCTTCCTCCAACTAGACATCATCCGCCAAGGACTTTCGCGCAAGGTTTCCACACACGGACTGCCCTGCCCACGTATCGGACAAAAGTTCAACACGTTCTATTTCGACCACCTGCCCTTCCCGCTGACGGGTGCCCAAAAGCGCGTCATCCACGAGATTCACGACGACATGAAAGGCGGATTGCAAATGAACCGCCTCCTACAGGGGGATGTGGGTTCGGGCAAGACGCTGGTGGCCCTCTTCACCTGTCTCATTGCTATCGACAATGGTTATCAGGCGGTACTGATGGCCCCCACGGAAATACTGGCCGAGCAGCATCTGACTACCCTTCGGAAATTCCTCCAAGGCATGCCCGACATCCGCGTTGAGCTCCTCACGGGCAATGTCAAGGGCAAGGCGCGCCGCACTATCCTGGCCGATACCGCCGCTGGCAAGGTGAACATCCTCGTTGGCACCCATGCGCTCATTGAGCCCAAGGTGGAGTTTCGCAATCTGGGATTGGCCGTTGTGGATGAGCAACACCGATTTGGTGTGAAGCAACGCGCGGCACTCTGGGAGAAGAACAGCACCGCCCCACCCCACATCCTCGTGATGACTGCCACACCCATTCCGCGCACATTGGCCATGACGGTTTACGGCGACCTTGACGTGTCCATCATCGACGAATTGCCGCCTGGCCGCAAGCCCATCCAGACCGTTCACTACCGACAAAACGACCGCCAACGCCTCTTCGCTGGCCTGCGCTATCAGTTGCAGTTGGGCCGACAAGTGTATATTGTCTATCCGCTCATTCAAGAGAGCGAAACGCTCGACCTGAAGAACCTGGAAGAAGGCTTCGTGCATCTCTCGGAAGCATTCCCCGAATACCGCGTGGGAAAAGTTCACGGCAAGATGCTACCCGCGGACAAGGAGGCTGCAATGGCGGAGTTTGCTGCGGGCCGCACGCAGATTCTAGTCAGCACCACGGTGATTGAGGTGGGCGTGAACGTGCCCAACGCCTCAGTGATGGTCATTGAGAATGCCGAGCGTTTCGGTCTGGCCCAGCTCCACCAACTTCGCGGACGTGTGGGCCGCGGCGCGGAACAGAGTTACTGCATCCTAATTACGCGCAACGAACTCTCCACGACCACCCTGCGACGCATCCAAACGATGGTGGAAAGCACGGATGGCTTTGTGATTGCCGAAGAGGATATGCGCAATCGCGGCCCTGGCGACTTTGAAGGCACAGCCCAAAGCGGCATGCCCTTCAACCTGCGCATTGCCAACCTGACGAAGGACGGCGACCTCATGGCTCTCTGCCGCGAAGCCGCGCGCAACGTGCTGGAGCACGACCCCGAGGAAACCCTGCCACAACATCAGGAAATGTGGAAACACCTCCGCCATATCAAAAAATTCCAAAAGGATTATACGGGTATCAGTTAGGATTTCCCTCCTTTATATATATGAGCATCTGATTTTTATATAAGTCTCCAAACAACCCCACCATGAATATTGTAGAAAGATTTCTGAAGTACGTCAGCTTCGACACGCAGTCGGCCGACGAAACAGGCACAACGCCTAGCACGGAAAAGCAATGGGCCTTGGCTCGCTACCTGCAAAACGAACTCACCGAACTGGGACTGGAGGACATTGTCCTTGACGGCAATGGCTATCTCTACGCCACGCTGCCCGCCAACACCGATGCGGTGATTCCCACCATCGGATTTATCGCGCACATGGACACCAGCCCCGACTGCTCGGGCGAGAACGTCCAGCCCCGCATCGTTCGCAACTACGATGGCACAGACATTGTGCTGGACGAAGCCGCTGGCATCGTGACCACCACCAAGAAGTTTCCTGAACTCCTTGACCACGTGGGCGAAGACATTATCGTGACCAACGGCCACACACTGCTGGGTGCCGATGACAAAGCGGGCATCGCCGAAATCGTTCAGGCCATGGCCTATCTCAAGGAGCATCCCGAAATCAAGCACGGCCGCATTCGCGTGGCCTTCAATCCCGACGAGGAAATCGGTCTGGGCGCGCACAAATTCGACGTGGAGCGTTTCGGCTGCGAATGGGCCTACACGATGGACGGCGGCGAACTGGGCGAACTGGAGTTTGAAAACTTCAACGCTGCTTCTGCCCGCGTAGAAATCACGGGTGTCAGCGTGCACCCCGGCTATGCCAAGGACAAAATGATAAACGCCGCCCGCGTGGCTACCGAGTTTGCCGCCCTCCTTCCCGAATGCGAAACGCCCGAACACACCGTTGAGTACGAAGGTTTCTATCATCTGCTCGGTATGGAAGGTAGCGTGGAGCATGCCTCCCTGACCTACATCATCCGCGACCACGACCGCCAGAAGTTTGAGGCGCGCAAGGCTTACATCCAACAGGTGGCCGACTTGCTCACCTCCAAATACGGCGAAGGCGTAGTAAGGGTGACGCTCAACGACCAATATTATAATATGCGCCAGCAGGTGGAGCCCGTCATGCACATCATCGATATTGCCACCGAAGCCATGCAGGCTTGCGGCGTGACACCTCGCGTTCGCGCTATCCGCGGCGGCACGGACGGTGCACAACTATCGTTCAAGGGTCTGCCCTGTCCCAACATCTTCGCAGGCGGTCTCAACTTCCACGGCCCGCACGAGTTCCTGCCCATCCCCTCCTTGGAGAAAGCCTCTGAGGTGGTGGTCAAGATTTGCGAACTGACCGCCGCGCGCCAAGCATAACCCATTATTTTCCTTTCACACAATTCAACGAACACTCCTTATATATATAATATGTACACAGTAGAAGAACTCAACGACCAACTCATCGCCCTCTCCTTCTCCGAAGATATTGGCGATGGCGACCATACCACGCTTTGCTGCATCCCCGAGGACGCAATGGGCAAGTCCCAACTTATCATCAAGGAAGAAGGCATACTGGCCGGCATCCGCATTGCGCAAGTTGTCTTCCATCAGTTTGACCCCGATATGGAGGTGGAAGTGCTTATCCAAGACGGTGCCCACGTCAAGCCCGGCGACATCGCCATGATTGTGACGGGCCGCGTGCGCAGCCTCCTTCAGACCGAGCGCCTCATGCTCAACATCATGCAGCGTATGAGCGGTATCGCCACGATGACGGCCCGCTACGTGAAGCGTCTGGAAGGAACCCACACCCGCGTGCTTGACACCCGCAAGACTACTCCTGGCATGCGTATGCTCGAGAAGGAGGCGGTGAAGATTGGCGGCGGCACGAACCATCGTATCGGCCTCTTCGACATGATTCTGCTCAAGGACAACCACGTGGACTTCTGCGGCGGCATTGCCAATGCCCTGACGCGCTGTGCCCAGTATCAGAAGGAGAAGGGCCTGCACCTCAAAGTGGAAATCGAAGTGCGCACCTTCGACGAAATCCGCCAGGTGATGGAGCACGGCGGTGCCGACCGCATCATGCTTGACAACTTCTCCGTGGAAGACACCAAGCGTGCCGTCGAAATGATTGGCGGACGCTTTGAAACGGAATCCAGCGGCGGTATCACGTTCGACACCCTGCGTGACTATGCCGAGTGTGGCGTGGATTTTATCTCCGTTGGCGCGCTCACCCACTCTGTCAAGGGATTGGACATGTCCTTCAAGGCCGTCAAATAATCGCTTGATTCTACCAGGCCCTCCCGTTTCGGATTGCGGGAGGGCTTACCTTGTTTTTGTCCGCCATATTCCAGGACAAACACCTTGCACATTCATCATCATCCTTTTACTCCCCAATATTCCATGAAATATATCCTCTCTCTCCTTGCAGCACTGATTGCCCTGCCCTCGTGGGCCTGCACCAGCTTCTTGGTTGGCAAGAAGGCTTCCACCGATGGCAGCACCTTCATCACCTACAACGCCGACAGCTATGGCATGTACGGCAGTATGCGTTTCCTCCCCGGCGGCAGCCATCCGAAGGGCAC
>CAMBWV010000161.1 GCA_945871755.1 uncultured Bacteroidales bacterium | reverse complement strand
AACTCCTAACTCCTAACTCCTAACTCCTAACTAAAAGACTATCGAGCCAGCAGCCGCAGGCTGCGTTGAAACTAGGAAGCCGCAGGCTTCCGTTGAAACTTGAAACTAGGTCGCGCAGCGACCGCATGAAACTAAGGGAGCGAAGCGACCGAACGAAGGTCGCGAAGCGACCAGAAGCGCCTAGGGCGCGAGCAGCCAAGCCTCCACCAGCACCCAGTAACGTACAAATTTGCCAACGGCAATCGTGGAAATGGCGGCAACGACATTCACGCGGAGAAAGCCCAGGGCTACAGTGATTACGCTACCTAGAAGCGGCACCCAGCCCAGCAGACCCGCCCAGGCCCCGTAGCGACGCACGTACGCCTTGCCGCGCTCCAGTTTGTCGGGTGGCACCTTCGTCCAGCGCGTAATCCATTCCTCGCGGCCCAGCGAGCCGACGTAGTAATTGAAGAGGCTGCCCAGCACATTGCCAGCTGTGCCCCACAGGAGCAGAGACGTGGGCGATGCGCCCGTTGCTAGCAGGGCCAGCATCACCACTTCGCTGCTGAATGGGAAGAAGCTGCCCGCCAGAAAGGCCGCCACAAACATGCCCGTCGGGCCCCATTCTACAAGAATCTCAACCAGCTGTTCCATAGTTCAAAATAGTTGGCTACGAGGAGGACTAGCAGGAGCAAGAGACAGGTGTAGAACCACAGCTCTGAGCCGCGGCGGCGCGCCAGCGTGAGGTGGTGGCCCACCAGGGGCGCACTGTTCATGGCCAGTAAGGGCAGGAGGATGGCGTAATCTACAGGGCGGAGAATGAGGAGCAGGAGGAGAACGGCGTGGACCATCAGGATGGCGTAGAAATACATACGCGTGCGAATCTTGTCGTTGAAGGCCGTGCGTAGGTAGTGGCAGGAAGATACGAAACTCAGAAAGCCGATGATACCACAGCTTCCCACGGCCCACGCAGGTACACCCGCAAGGCCCGAAGGACGCCATTGCCACACCTCTTGCACGTACGAGAGAAACGCTCCCAGTTGGCCCGTCCACAGCGTATAGCCGAAGAGCAACCAGAACGGCACCAGGAAGCCCAGCAGGGCCGCGCCAAACGTGCGGAGGGTCATGATGCGGATATGCACAGCCAACGAGAAGAGCAGGACGGGCACCAGCAGCACCAGCGGCGCATAGAAGAGGCAGGCGATGCCGATGGCCAAGAATATATGGAAAACCCTGCCCTCGGCGTGCGGATTTCCGTACGTCGAAAACAGGGCAAAATAGGCGAGAAGTAGGGCTGCGGCGGGCAGATATTGCCACGACGCGCTGTGAAGGGCCGGACAGGCCATCACGAACAGCAGGTACGTGCTACCCACCATGCGCGAACGAACACGCAGGAGGGAATTGCGGTTGTTGCACTCCACCAGTCCGTACGTAATAGCCGCCACCAGCAGGAGGCCCAGCCACCAGTTGCGACTACACGCCGCACCTTCCCCTGCGGGTAGCAAGGGAATCGTCAACCACGTCAGCGCAGCCAGGACAGCAACGATGGGCAGCGTCCAGGTGCCTGTGGTCAGGCGGTGGCGGAAGGTGTTGTGGTACATGTGCAGTGGCAAATGATTGCGGCCCTAGAGCCTAAAGGTAGGTTCTATAAATTAGTTTTAATGGAAGGTAGATTTTCTTTCTAGCTTGGATGCCTTCCCGACTCTCGCACCGTATCTTTTAGTTTTTCATTCGGTCACGTAGCCCGCTATGCTCCCTCACGAAAAACAAAAACCTACGGCACGATAGCCGAAAACGCATCGCAAGCTAATTTATAGAACCTACCTAAAGTGTCGGTACTATTCCTCTAGGTGCTATTGCTTGGAGATCACTTCCAGGCCCCGATTAACGATGTCGCTCTCCATATTTACGAGGCGGAAATATTCGTTGCGGTCCCAGATATTATTAGCGATGAGCGATTTGAGCACGCGGCGCAGGTCGGCAATCGTACCTGCGAGGTCGGCCTCGTCCTTGGGCTCGATTTTCTTCTTCTTGGCTTTTTCCAGAATCTCGTCGATGAGCGCCTGCGGCACTTCGTAGGAAGCGATGTAGTCCTCAAACTTCTTGTACTTCCGCGTGAGCGCCTTGCGGTTTTGGTCGGCGTACTTGAGCATCGGATCGAGGATGAGGTTGTTGCGATTGATGGCGCTGTACATCGGCGACACCTTTGTAGTGTCCAGCGGTACGAAGATGTCGGGCATGATGCCGCCTCCGCCATAGACCATGCGGTGCTCTTTGAGCGTATAATAGGTTTTCGTGCTGTCGAGGTGGATGCTGTCCACGCAGGTCAGCTCGCCGTGGTTCAAGCGATTGATGAAGTCGCGGTCGTAGTCCTTCTTGCCGCCTTTGGTGTAGGGTTTCTGGATGCAACGGCCCGAGGGCGTGTAATAGTGAGCCACGGTCAGGCGAATCATAGAGCCATCGGGGAGGTCGAAGGGGCGCTGTACGAGACCCTTGCCAAAGGTGCGGCGGCCCACGATGGTGCCGCGGTCGTAGTCTTGTATTGCGCCGCTGACGATTTCGGCCGCCGAGGCTGTGTATTCATTGACCAGGATGACCAGCTCGCCCTCGCGGAAACCGCCGCTCCTGCCTGCGTAGAAGCGTTGCGAAGGTATCTGCTTGCCTTCGGTGAATACGATGAGCGAGCCCGTGGGCAGGAACTGCTCCGCCACCTCCTTGGCAGCACCGAGGTAACCGCCGCCGTTGTTTTGCAGGTCGAAGATGAGGCGCTGCATACCCTGCGCCTTGAGGGCAGCGATAGCGTCGGAGACCTCCTTGCCCGAAGTGGCGCCGAAGCGGTCGAGATGGATATAACCCACGCCTGGGGCTATCATATAGGAAGCATCGAGCGTGTTGACGGGAATCTTGTCGCGCGTCACGGTGAAATATATTAGGTCCTTGACGCCGCGGCGCACGACTCCGAGTTTCACCTTCGTGCCTTTCGGGCCGCGGAGGAGGCGCATCACACTGTCGCGCGGCATCTTCACACCTGCGATGGGCTGGCCGTCCACCAGCACAATGCGGTCGCCCGCCAGGATGCCCGCTTTCTCGCTCGGCCCTTTGGTGGTCGGCTGAATGACAACGAGGGTGTCCTCCAGGATGTTGAACTGCACGCCGATACCTTCGAAGTTGCCTTCAAGGGGTTCGTTGAGGCTCTTCGTTTCTTCGGGGTTGGTGTAAGAGGAGTGCGGGTCGAGCTGTTCGAGCATGCCGCGGATGGCATCCTCGGCCAGTTTCTTCTGGTCAACGCTGTCCACGTAGAAATTGGCAATGGCCATCTGTGCAATCTGAATCTTCTGCACCTGGCTGAGGTCCGTCACGCCGTAGCGGTCGTTCTGAGCGAGGGCGTAGGCGGTGGACGCGAGGAAGCTAATGAGTATGTAGAGGATTTTTTTCATGGTGCTTGTGTAGGGATTGATGAGGGGAAAGGGTGGGGATACTTGCTGAATATTATAGGAAGCCTATCAATCGTTGAACCTGGTTTATACGACCTACGGGGTTTATTCGGCAACTTCGGCAGACGCAACCGTCTGTTTTTGCGGCAGAAACTCCGTCACGTCCTTGCCGAAGGCGATGAGTTCGCGCACAACGCTGGACGAGATGCTGGCATGCTGCGGGTCGGTGATGAGCAGCACGGTCTCGATGCCCGCCAGGCGTTCGTTGATATTGGCAATGTCGCGCTCGTATTCGAAGTCCTTGACCGAGCGGATGCCGCGCAGGATAAACTGTGCGCCTTCGCGGCGTGCCAGGTCGATAGTCAGGTCGTCGTAGCCTACCACCTCTACGTGCGGATTGTCCGCATAGAGTTCGCTGATGGCCTTGACGCGCTCCTCTGCCGTATAGAGCGAGCGCTTACTCTCGTTCTTACCCACGCCAATTACGATGCGGTCGAAGAGCGACAGACCGCGCTCTACGATGGCGGCGTGGCCAATGGTGAAAGGGTCGAAGGAACCTGGGAATATGGCGGATTTCATTTAGTTAGGAGTTAGGAGTTAGTACAGGTTGGGGTGAGCCCCAATTGAAATCTAAATAACAGGCACGCATTGCGCGAGGAGTTGGAGGTGCGCCCTGAAAGGGCATCCTGCGCATAGCCCAGGGCAGAGCGAAGCGGCGCCCTGG
>CAMBWV010000160.1 GCA_945871755.1 uncultured Bacteroidales bacterium | reverse complement strand
ATTAGCGTGCAAGCGTTTATAGAGACGCTTTTGCCCTTTCAGGGCGCAATAGCGGTGGCTAATCTACCCAGGGCGGTGTCCTGGGCTATGCGCTTGCTGGGCCTTCAGCCCGCTCCTTAAACGCTTGTCAGCTACAAGTGAACACTGGCGAAACTTGAATAGGTATATCTCCTCGGCCTCCAATCAGCCTTTCCACTATTCCCGTGAATCCGCTTCGTTCTCTCCTTGCCTTCCCCTACGGCGCCGTGATGGCCTTGCGCAATACCCTGTTCGACTGGGGCGTATTGCGCAGCACGCGCTTCGCCTTGCCGATTATCTGCATCGGCAATCTGTCGCTCGGCGGCACAGGCAAGACGCCCCATGCCGAGACGCTGGTGCGCCTGCTCCACCAGTGGGGACTGCGGGTGGCTACGCTCTCGCGCGGATATGGCCGACAGACGCACGGATTTCGTAAGGTGGCGGCCTGCCAAAGCGCACAAGAATGCGGCGACGAGCCGTGGCAGATGCAGCAAACGCTGGGCGACGCGGCCCAGTGCTACGTTTGCGAAGACCGCGTGGCTGGTATCAACCGTCTGTTGGCGGATTGTGCCGATGGCCATGCCCAGCCCGATGTCATCGTCCTAGACGACGCCTTCCAGCATCGCTATGTGGCAGCGGGCCTATACATTCTGCTGACCGATTATGCCCGACTCTATGTGGACGACTACGTTGTCCCTGCTGGGCGTCTGCGCGAATGGCGCAGCGGAGCGCGACGGGCCGACGTCATCATCGTCACGAAATGTCCCGCCGACCTTAGCCGCGAGGAATGCCAGCGCATTGCCCAGCGCCTCTGCCCCACCCCACAGCAGCGCGTCTTCTTCAGCCGCATCTGCTACGGCGAGCTGCAAGCCTTCGCCCCTCAGCCGTCGTCCTCTCTCCCCTGCCCGACCAGCGCACTGGCTCTGAGCGGCATTGCCAAAGCCGACGCGTTCATCGGCGAAGTAAGGCAGCGATTCGAGAAGGTGGAAGTGCTCTCCTTTGGCGACCACCACAACTTCTCGGCCAAGGACTTGGCGGAGATTCATCGCCGAGCCGAGCGTACGGACTGCGTGGTGACCACGGCCAAGGATGCGGCGCGCCTCGCCGCCCTACGCGAGCAGTTGTCGCCCCAGCTTCTCCAGAAGCTCTACGTCCTTCCCATCCACGTGGAACTGCTCCACCAGGATGCCCTCTCTCCCTCCGAAACCTTTTATCAAACGATACACGACTATGTTACAAACCATTCAAGAAACCGCTGCCTGGATTAAGCAGCACACCAACGTTCACCCCACCACCGCCATCGTACTGGGCACAGGCCTGGGCCGCTTGGCCGCAGAGATAGAAGTCATCGACAGTTTCCCCTACGCCGACATTCCGCATTTCCCCGTATCAACGGTCGAAGGGCATAGCGGCCGCCTGATTTTCGGACGGCTGGGCGGCAAGGAAGTGATGGCACTCCAAGGCCGCTTCCATTTCTACGAGGGCTATAATATGAAGGAAGTGACTTTCCCCGTTCGCGTGATGCACGAACTAGGCATCCAGACGCTCTTCGTCAGCAATGCTGCGGGCGGTATGAACCCCGATTTTGAAATTGGCGACCTCATGCTCATCACCGACCATATCAACTTCATGCCCGAGCACCCACTCCACGGCCCCAACTTCCCCACGGGTCCGCGCTTCCCCGACATGAGCGAGGCGTACGACCGTCAACTGCTCTCCCAGGCCCGCGAGATTGCCAAGGAGAAGGGCATCAAGGTGGTCGAAGGTGTCTATGTTGGCACACAGGGCCCCACCTTCGAAACGCCTGCCGAATACAAGATGTACCGCATCCTGGGCGGCGACGCCGTAGGTATGAGCACGGTGCCCGAAGTTATCGTGGCGCGCCACTGCGGTATGCGCGTCTTCGGCGTAAGTATCATCACGGACCTCGGCGTGGAGGGCAAGATTGTCGAAGTGAGCCACGAAGAAGTGCAGCGTGCCGCCAACGCTGTTCAACCGCTCATGGCCGAGATTTTCCGCGAGATGATTCGCCGCGGGTAGGTGCGTTGCATATTCGTACCAGTATAACCCATCTCATGACAGCGTTCCAAAGATTTCGTCCTTCTCGATTCTTTGGAACGCTGTGCTTCTTCCGTTCATTTCCCTCCCCTATTCCCCATTTTCCCTATGAAGACTGCACTTATCCAACTGGACATTCAGCGGCGGGATGCCTCCGCCAATATCGCTGCTGCCCAAGCCGCCGTTCTGCGTCACCCCGATGCCGAGCTTTATATCCTGCCCGAGATGTGGGCAACGGGCTTCGACATGCAACCTACGGAACAAACCTTCGCCGCTGCCGAGGAGGGACGGCTATGGATGGAGGAAACGTCGCGGCAAAGGGACTGCACCATCCTAGGTTCCCTCCCCGTGCGCAGCCATGGCCAAGCCTTCAACCGCTGCTTCGTTTATAGCCACGGCCAATGCCTGACGACCTACGACAAGCGCCACCTCTTCTCCTACGGTGGCGAGGACCAGCACTATCAGCCTGGCAGCGACAGCACTACCTGCCTCGTAGGCGACCTTCGCCTACGCCCACTGGTGTGCTACGACCTGCGCTTCCCCGTCTTCGCCCGTTGCCACGACGACTACGACGTACTTATCTACGTGGCCAACTGGCCCCAATCGCGCATCCAAGCGTGGTCGGCCCTCCTCTGTGCCCGCGCCATTGAAAACCAGTGCTACGTCATCGGCGTGAACCGCACAGGCGTGGACGGACGTCTGACCTACAATGGACAATCTGCCGTCTATGCTCCCGATGGGCAGGAGCTCCTGCGTCTGGACGGACAGGCCGAGAGCGCCACCATTGACCTCAGCCTCGACACAGTGCGCGAGGTGCGCCGCCGCTTCCCCTTCCTGCGCGATGCCGACGCCTTCACGCTCTGCTAACGGATGCCTGGGGCCCTCCGTCTGGCCCAACGGAACCGCCCATTGCCTCCTCTGCGCAAAAAACAGACCCTCCCCTTGGCCATACACCGCCCTTTTCCTACCTTTGTCCTTCAAATCCATCCAACTCTATTTGTATGAAATCCCTACATTCCCTTCTCCTGATTTTCTTCTTACTCGTGGCGTCCTGTTCCGCGCCCGATTTGAGCAACAACTGGCGCTTCTCCGACGACGTATATGCCGCCGTTGACGAAACCTTCCAGCCCATCGTCGAGGAAGTGCTCGATGCTTTTCGCAAGCAACACGTTGAGGCCGACGACCACGTGCTCTATATCAATGAGGACTCGGCCTTCCGCCTCCTCTTGATGGACAGCGTGCGCTGCATTGTGGCCACCCGCAAGGTGACGGACGAGGAGCGCAAAATCATTGCCGCAAGCCCCGACCATCTTGGCGTGGAGCAGGCGCTCGTTGCCACCGATGCCCTCGCCCTTATCACCAACGCCGCCAACACCGATACGCTGATTTCGGTGGATGACCTCCGCGACATCGTCAGCGGCAAGATTACACGCTGGGAACAGCTTCGCCATGCCACACGCAAGGGTGAACTCAGCCTCGTATTCGACGCTTCGGGCTCGAGCACCGTGCGCTACATGCGCGACTCCCTCAACAATGGCCGCGAACTCAAGGGCAATCTCTACGCACAAGGGAGCAACGACTCGGTCATCGCCATCGTCAAGCGCAACCCCGACGTCATCGGTGTGATTGGTGCCAACTGGCTCAAGCAGCCCGGCAAGCCTGTCATCACAGACTTCAGCCAGCTGGACATCCACGTGCTCAAGGTGACGAGCGATACGGACGAGAACCCCATCGGCTTCCGCCCCTACCAGTACCGCATAGCCACAGGCGAATATCCCCTCATCCGCAGCGTCTATGTCATCAGCACCGACCCCCGCAAAGACAGCAACGTCCGCCTCTTCTACTTCTACCTGAAAGGCCAAAAAGGCCAAACCATCATCTGCAACTCCTCACAACTTCTCCCCTACAGCCCCGTACAAGTCAAGCCGATTAGCGTACGCTAAAAGGCCAGCGACATGGAGTTACGTGATAGCACCGCACCTTGCTTGCTAGGTTTGAGTGGGGAGTTTGTAGTAATTGCCAAGACCATGGAGTAACGTGAAAGTACCGCACCTTGCTTGCAAGGTGTGAGTAAGGAGTT
>CAMBWV010000159.1 GCA_945871755.1 uncultured Bacteroidales bacterium | reverse complement strand
CAATCGTAAAGATGATGGATCGTTTGAGGCTATTCAGAAAGTATGGCACGAACGCAGGAATAGTTATCACATAGGTGGACCAGATGGCCTGTACAAACGGAACAAACTTAAACAACAAGAAAGCCAAGACCTCTCAAACGCACATCACGTAGATACAAAATTAGTTCTCGCAGACATACATCCAAGTTCGAGAACGTTCAATTCAACAAGGGTTGAGCTGCTCAAGGATTGTATAACAACGGTCATGAACCAATTGCTTAAAGAACAGTATCAACGAAAAATGAATAACACTCTTGATAAGTTTGACTCCTATCAATATATTCAAGACCAAGTACGTAAATACCAAGAATCACATGCTATCGAAGATATAAACTTACAAGAGTTAATAGAAAACATTGCCAAGTGTGAACACCTCAGATGGAATGCATCCAACCGTTTACAAGGTTATCGTCCCTACAAAGATGCTCAAGGGAATCAGAAACATTATTATCGTAAAGAACTTGCCTGTTTAGTGTCCTACGAAGATTTACTAAAAGACGCAAAACTACGAGACACTATCAAGTATGATTACAATACCATACTCGTTTCCTTCACCTACAACAAAGACAATAATCACAACAGCCATGGATAGTCACTACCAACCGCACCCGATTGATACCGCAGACACCAATATGCCTAACGAGCTCAAACTGCTGGCCGAGCAAATTGCAAGAAATGTGCATGAAGTTTGGGCGAAAGGACGAATAGACGAAGGATGGACTTACGGAGTAAAGCGAGACGACCAACGCAAAAAACATCCCTGCCTTGTTCCTTATGAGGAATTGACGGAAACTGAAAAGGAATACGATAGAAGAACCTCGCAGGAAACAATTAAGGTCATTCTCAAACTCGGTTTCACTATTTCGAAAGCGACTAGTAAAGAGAAGGAATAAGTACGATAACATACTCTTTCTTTCCTTCACCATCCATCATTACAAAACTCTCTATTTATACGTGGGAAGAAACAAGTTTTCACAGCGCGAAATTGAAATCATTGCGCGATTGCTCCGTAAGAAGAATGCTGGGACTCGGTTCCAGCAGAAGATGATACGCCATGACCTGCGCGTTAAGTTTGAATTTAATATCTCCGACTTCAATGTGCAGGGGCAAGCTTTTGGCGACCAGGAACTCTATGCTGCCATTGAGCGCGGTGCCATCCAGATTTTGGATGATGCCACCATTGCGGCTATGAAGGAAAGACGTGCCCAGAAGCGTGAAGCCGAACGCTTGGCCCGCGAAGCAGAAGCCGCAGCAAACCCTGTGCCGCAAGACCCCAACGCTAATTGGGAAACTGCGCTCAAGGAATGGAATGATTATTACGGTGAGACGGAACAGTAAAGCGCGCCGTCTTTCGCTCCTCCAACAGCCCGCGCCCTGCGCTCAACAGGCGCGAGATTTTTGATTTGTTTCAGCATCTACCTATCCCTTCTTCACTCCCATGACTTTTCTACAGCAAGTAGCCCATAGCCTGCGCCAACGCTTCGGTCACGACTTCAGCCAAGTGACCATCGTTTGCCCCAACAAGCGTGCCCGCCTTTTCCTCTCCGAATACCTTGTGAAGGATTCGGAGGAGGAATCGTCTAAGCCTATTTGGGCGCCCTCATATCTGACCATCAGCGAACTATTCAACAGTCTGACGTCTATCGTTGTGGCCGACCCCATAGAAACGGTTTGCCGAATCTACCGCCTCTATTTGGAGCAGACGGATGCGGAGGAAACGTTGGATTCCTTCTATGGCTGGGGCGAGAAGATTCTGGCCGACTTCGACGATGCCGACAAGAATCTGGTCAATGTGCAGCAACTCTTCACCAACCTGGCCGACCTCAAAGCGCTTGACTCGCTTGACTACATCGACAAGCGTATGGAGCAGGCCATCCAGTCCTTCTTCCGCGAATTTTCAGTGGCTCGCGACTCGCAGGTGAAACAGCGTTTCATCCAATTGTGGAGCGCGTTGCCGGGTATCTATCAGACTCTCAATGCGCAACTCAATGAAGAGGGAATGGCCTATGAGGGTGCGCTCTACCGCTCTGTTTACAATGAATTAGAAAGTGGCCAACTGACACTGCCCGACCCAAACATGACGTACGTAATGGTGGGTTTCAATGTGCTGAGCGAGGTGGAGAAGCGGCTGTTCCTCTATCTGAAGAAGGAGCAGCGCGCCCTGTTCTATTGGGATTACGACAAATATTACCTGCACAAAGGTTCCTTTCACGAGGCTGGCACCTTCATCGCCCGCAATTTGGAACTCTTTGGCAACGAACTGCCAGCTGAATCGTTTGACAACTTCCGCCATATCCAGCACGTTGAATACGTGGCCGCACCCACCGAAACGGTGCAGGCGCAATATATGAACGAGTGGCTGCGTCAGCAGTTGGCAGACCCCACCGTGGAAGAGCGCGAAATCGCCGTTGTTCTCTGCAACGAATCCCTGCTGCAATCCATCCTAAACACTATTCCCGATGAGGTGGAACATATCAACGTGACGAAGGGTTTCCCCTTGGGGCAGACGCCTGCCGCCTCGCTCGTTGAATCTTACCTTGGGGCACACGCGGCTAACGACAAAGAGACGGCCCTTGACGTTTTGCTTACGACCCTGACCGAGCGCCTCCATACAGCCGCACTCGCTGAGCCCGCACCCGAGCGACCTACAGCCGCCGAAATGTACAAGGTGTTATACGCCGAAGCTTACTTCGTCATGCACACCATTCTCCAGCGCTTTCTTCGGCTGTTACAAGGCGGCCTTCTGCCCGTGACGGTAGGCACACTCCGTTCGCTCATTCGTCAGGTGGTGGACCAAACGAGCGTTCCCTTCCACGGCGAGCCCGCTCGCGGCGTACAGATAATGGGATTGCTGGAAACGCGCAGTCTCTCGCCCCGCCGCCTGCTCCTTCTCTCGACCAATGAGGGCAAACTGCCGAGCAAACTTTCCGACAACTCGCTAGTGCCCTACCCTTTGCGCGAGAATTTCGGCATGACCACCTCGCGCCACCGTGCAGCTGTCTTCGCCTACTATTTCTATCGCCTTGCCCAGCGTGCCGAGAGCCTTACCTGCACCTTCAACTCTTCATCAGATGGGTTGTCATGTGGTGAGAAATCCCGTTTCCTCACTCAGCTGGAGATGGAGAGCGGTTTGCCTGTGAAGTACCTCACGATTACGAACCAGCCGCCCCCTCCTGCGCAACCTCTCTCTGCCATCGTGAAGCCCGAGAACTTGCCCGAACTCTTGAAACACCTCTCTCCGTCGGCCATCAACTGCTACCTGCGCTGCCCGAAGCAGTTCTACTATCGCCACGTACGCCATATTCCAGAGCCTCCGCACGAGCCCGATGTCATCGACCCTGCCCTTTTCGGCACCATCTTCCACCGCGCTGCCGAAACCCTCTACCAACGCTCCGAGGCCGACACCCACGGACGCATCATTACGCCTGAGTATTTGCAATCCCTGGTCACGGACCAAGGGCGACGGATTCTGCAAGAGCACATTCGCCAAGCCTTCCACCATGCAAAAGCTAACGAGGACGTAGTCACCATTGCAATCGTCACACGCTACCTCCAACGACTCGTCAAGGCGGATGCTGCTTGGGGCTGTCCCATCACCATTCTCGGAACGGAGAAGGACGTCGAATCTATCTTTACCGTCAAGGCGGGAGAAAAGGAAATCCAGGTGCGCCTCATTGGCAACATTGACCGCTTGGACCGTATCAATATTGACGACACGGAGGTCACGCGCATCATTGACTACAAGACGGGGTCGAAGAAGGAGACTAGTTGGAAGGACTGGGACAATATCTTCGTGCCCAGCCCCAAACAATCCTACTACATTCTCCAGACGTTCTACTATGCCCTATTGATGCAGGAGGAGATGCCCAACGCACAAATAGCCCCCGCCCTGCTGTTTATCCAAAGTGCAGATAAGAGCAAGGACCCCTTCATCTATCACGAGAAGAAGCGCATCCTCAACTTTGCAGAATATGCCGACGAATTTCGCGCCCGCCTTCAAAGGCTCCTCGAGGAAATCTACAACCCCGCCCTCGCCTTCGAGCCCACTCCCGTGACAGACCATTGCCGCACCTGCCCCTATTCCGAACTCTGCAAACTCAACCAAAGTCTCGAAGAATC
>CAMBWV010000158.1 GCA_945871755.1 uncultured Bacteroidales bacterium | reverse complement strand
TTCTATAAATTAGTTTCAAAGGAATCTTATTTTATAAATTGACTTGGATGTCTTTCCGCCTCTCGCACCGTATCTTTTTGTTTTTCATTCGGTCACGTAGCCCGCTACGCTCCCTCACGAAAAGCAAAAACCTACGGCACGATAGCCGCAAATACATCACAAGCTAATTTATAGAACCTACCTAAAAACAGAAGCCAAGTCAATTCTAAACCAATTATAAATATACCTATTAATATATGGAAACAATCCGCTGCCTTATTCTGGGTTCTGGCCCCGCAGGCTATACCGCTGCAATCTACGCTGGCCGCGCTGGCATCACGCCCGTTGTATATGAAGGACTCCAGCCTGGAGGTCAGTTGACCACAACCACAGAGATTGAGAACTTCCCTGGCTATCCCGATGGCATTGACGCCAACGAGATGATGGACGACCTGCGCCGTCAAGCTGAGCGCTTCGGCGCTGAGATACGCAGTGCCATCTGCACAAAAGCTGATTTGAGCCAAGCTCCTTACCAACTCACCTTCGATGATGGCAGTCAGGTGGCTTGCCATACACTTATTATCGCAACAGGTGCTTCTGCGAAGTATTTGGGTCTCTCCGACGAAGAGAAATATCGCGGTCAGGGCGTCAGTGCTTGCGCCACCTGCGACGGTTTCTTCTATCGCAAAAAGCGCGTTGCCGTTGTTGGCGGTGGCGATACGGCTTGTGAAGAAGCCAGCTATCTTGCAGGTTTGGCCTCTAAAGTATATCTCATTGTGCGCAAGCCTTATCTGCGCGCGAGCAAAGCTATGCAGGAGCGCGTACTCGAGAATCCTAAAATCGAAGTGCTTTTTGAAACCAATACAGTTGGGCTCTTTGGGGAAGATGGTGTGCAGGGCGCGCACGTAGTTTACCGCAAAGGAGAAGCAGATGAGCGAACCTACGATATAGATATCGATGGCTTCTTCCTTGCTATTGGCCATAAGCCTAACAGCGACTTGTTCAAACCATGGGTGGAAACCGACGAACTAGGCTATATCGTGACGGAAGGTTCCACGCCCCGCACGTGTGTGCCAGGTGTTTTTGCCGCAGGCGACGTGGCCGACCCGCTCTATCGCCAAGCCATTACGGCAGCAGCCAGCGGTTGCAAGGCAGCGATTGAAGCCGAGAAGTATCTCGCCGCGCACAAGTTATAAGCGGAGAGAGAGGGATTCGAACCCCAAGAACGCCTACATATAGGTCAATCCAAAACATAAAATAGTACGTGAGGCAAATGCTAAATCCAACTAGCATTTGCCTCATTCTTTTTCGGTCGAAAACTTGTGCCAGCAGAAAAATATAAAAAAATAAGGTATATATATTGTGTAGTTCAAAAGTTGTTTATAATTTTGTTTGGGATTTTCAAGGGGCCCATGTGGGAAGTCTTTCCAATAGCCCCGCATAGTCCATGCTTTCTAGGTAGGTATCACCAATATCTTCCTAGAATACAAATTGATGGGACGCCCGTTGCCAATCCCATGCAAGGAACCCACCCGTCCATGCAACTCCTTTCATCTCCTAAATCTAACCTACATGACAGCGCAACCCAATCTGCATGAAGCCCTCAAGAAATTCTTCGGCTTTGACGCTTTCAAGGACAACCAAGAGGCCATCATCCAAAACCTCTTAGCTGGAAAGAATGTGTTTGTTCTCATGCCCACTGGCGGTGGAAAATCCCTCTGCTATCAGATGCCTGCGCTTTTGATGGAGGGAACGGCCATCGTTATCTCTCCCCTTATTGCGCTCATGAAGAATCAGGTAGATGCCATTCGCTATACCTGTGAGGATGACGGTGTTGCGCATTTCATCAATTCCTCTTTGAATCGTTCAGCCATTGACCGCGTACGCGCAGATATCCTGAGCGGTAAGACGAAGTTGCTCTATGTCGCTCCCGAGTCGCTGACCAAGGAAGAGAATGTGGAGTTCCTGCAATCGGTGAAGATTTCCTTCTTCGCTATTGACGAAGCGCATTGTATCTCGGAATGGGGACACGATTTCCGTCCTGAGTATCGTAAGATTCGTCCGATTATTAACCAAATCAGTGAGTCCTCGCCCGTCATTGCTCTCACCGCAACAGCCACGGACAAGGTGCGCACTGACATCAAAAAGAATCTGGGAATTCTGGATGCAGAGGACTTCAAGAGTTCCTTCAACCGCCCGAACCTCTATTACGAAGTTCGTCAGAAATCGGCCCAGATTGACCGCGACATCATCAAATTTATCCGCCAGCATCCTGGCAAGAGCGGTATCATTTACTGCTTGAGCCGCAAGAAGGTGGAAGAATTGGCCGAGGTGTTACGCACCAACGATATCAAGGCCCAAGCCTACCATGCTGGTATGGATTCTGCTACGCGTTCGCAAACGCAGGACGACTTCATCATGGAAAAAATCGACATTATTGTTGCTACCATTGCCTTCGGTATGGGCATTGATAAGCCTGATGTCAGATTTGTCATCCACTACGACATTCCCAAGAGCCTGGAAGGTTACTATCAGGAAACGGGGCGTGCTGGGCGCGATGGCGGCGAAGGCCTGTGTATCACCTACTACTGCGCCAAAGACCTTCAGAAACTGGAGAAGTTTATGGAGGGAAAACCAGTAGCCGAACAGGATATCGGCAGACAGTTGTTGAAGGAAACAGCTGCCTATGCTGAAAGTTCGGTGTGCCGCAGAAAGATGCTGCTGCACTATTTCGGAGAAAATTATCCGCACGACAACTGCGGAAATTGTGACAACTGCTTAAACCCAAAAACTAAAGTGGAAGCCAAAACTCAACTATGTCAAGTACTGAACGTTATCCTTGCTACGAAAGAGAAGTTTAAGGATGACTACATTATTAATATTATTATGGGCCGAGAAACCGAAGAGGTTCTTGCCCACCACCATGATGATCTAGAAGATTTCGCTTGTGGCGACGATACGGAAGAGAAATTGTGGTACGCCATTATCAGCCAAGCACAAATCGCTGGCTATCTCCAAAAGGATGTAGATAATTATGGCGTGCTCAAAGTGACAGCCGAGGGTAAAGCCTTTTTGAAGAAGCCCAAATCGTTTGAGATTGTAGAAAACAAGGACTTTGACGATGAAGAAGTAGAAGAACCCCTTCAGAGCGGTGCCGCCTGTGCCGTTGACCCTGCGCTTTACCAAATGCTCAAGGACCTGCGCAAGCGCATGAGCAAGGAGTTGGATGTTCCGCCCTACGTTATCTTCCAAGACCCCTCACTCGAGGCGATGGCCACTATTTACCCGCAGAATATTGACGAGCTTCAGAATATCCCTGGCGTAGGTGCTGGTAAGGCTAAGCGCTATGGCGAGAAGTTCTGCAAACTCATCAAGCGCCATTGCGAGGAGAACGAAATTGAGCGTCCCGAAGACCTGCGCATTCGCACCGTTGCCAACAAATCCAAAATCAAGGTGAGCATCATTCAAAGCATTGACCGCAAGGTGGCTTTGGACGACATCGCCGTGGCCAAGGGTATCGATTTCGACGAACTCTTGGACGAAGTGGAAGCCATTGTCTATTCGGGCACCAAACTGAATATCGACTATTTCATCGAGGAAGTGATGGACGAAGAGCACATCAACGACATTTTCCTCTATTTCAAGGAATCAGAAACCGACGACCTCGAAGCTGCCATTGATGAATTAGGCAACGAATACTCCGAAGAAGAAATTCGCCTTGTACGCATCAAGTTTATTTCCGAAATGGCCAACTAAGAAGAATAATAGGCTAAATATTCCTATCTTCGAACTAATCTATAGAACTCTACGGTAAACGCAGAAACCCATGGAAACAAAGACCAACTCAGAAGAGAAAAAGAGCCTCAATTTTATTGAGCAAATCGTAGCGAACGACCTGAAAGAAGGTAAGAACGGCGGCCGCCTGCAAACACGATTCCCGCCCGAGCCCAATGGCTACCTTCACATCGGTCATGCCAAAGCAATCGCCATGGACTTTGGCATCGCCAAGAAATTTGGCGGTGTCTGCAACCTCCGTATGGACGATACCAATCCGCAAAAGGAAGACATGGAATACGTGAAGGCCATTGAGCGCGACATCAAGTGGCTCGGCTTTGATTGGGGAAAGGTATGCTACGCCAGTGATTATTTTCAAGACCTTTGGGATTTCGCTGAATGGTGTATTCTCA
>CAMBWV010000157.1 GCA_945871755.1 uncultured Bacteroidales bacterium | reverse complement strand
GGGCGCCGCTTCGCTCTGCCCTGGGCTGGGCGCAGGTTGCCCTTTCAGGGCGTACATCCGACGCTGCCCACGATGCGCGCCTGTTATTTCCATTTCAATTGGGGCTAGCCCCAACCTGTACTAACTCCTAACTCCAACCTATAAGTTATGCCTACAACAAGTCTCTGTACGCCTCGATGGCGCGCTCGGCTGTGCGGATGGCCTCTTCCATTGGGAAGGGCAGTTCGCCGCCCGAGGCATTCAGGTGGCCACCGCCGTTGAAAAATTCGCTGGCCATCTTGTTGCAGGGGAAATCATCCACGGAGCGCAGGCTCACACGAATGACGTCCTTCTCTGTGTCCTCGCGCAGGGAAATGCTGAGGCGCATTCCCTTCACCTCGAGGGGCATATTGACCAAGCCCTCGGAGTCGCCGCGCACATAGTGCAGGTCCTTCAGCTCTTCGCGACTGAGGGTGAAGATGCTGGCGCGGTGGTTCTCGTAGAATTTCAGCTTCTCGTGGAGCACGTAACCAATGATGCGCAGGCGGCTCTCTTTGCTTGACCAGAAAACGTTGCGATATATCTTGTCCTTGTCGATACCCTTGGTGAGGAGCATACTGATGAGGAGGTATATTTCGGGGTTGTTGGAACTATAGGTGAAGCCTCCCGTGTCGGTCATCATGCCTGTGTAGAGGGCGGTGGCGGCTGCGGTGGACAGCTCGTCGAATGCTCCGAGCGCATCGATAAGTCGGAGCACCATTTCGCTGGTGGAACTCATCTCGGGGTGCGAAATCATCATGTCGCCCATAGGCTCCGTGCCCAGGTGATGGTCAATGACGAGCCGTTTTGCCTTTGCCCGTTCCACCATTGGGGCCATCTCCTTGATGCGGCCCAGCTCGCGGAAGTCGAGGCAGCAGATGAGGTCGGCATCGCCCAAGGCTTTGGCCACGCGCTCATGGTGGAAGGTGTTGAACAGGATTTGGCGCGAGCCAGGCAACCACGTGAGAAAATCGGGGAAGGGATTGGGCATGACGATAGTGACGTATTTGCCCAGGTGCTTGAGGTATTCCGCCCAACCGAGTGCGGCCCCAACTGCATCGCCGTCGGGACCGTGGTGGCCGCAAACGACCACGCGCTTGGCGGCGCGCAGGAGGGCCATCAGTTGGAAGGTCTCTTTGTCTGTGAGGATAGGGGTCAGGTTGATTTGCATAGCCTTTTGTGGGTTGTACCAGTACTGGGGGAGGACTAGCAGCTGGCTGATGTGCCTGCTTGTTTGAGTGCCACAATTTCGGCGGCGGGGTCGGGAGCACGGAATACGGCACTGCCTGCCACCAATACATCGGCACCAGCCTGAACCAGGCGCGCGCCCGTCTCGCGATTGACACCGCCATCGATTTCGATAAGGGCCGATGAGCCTGTGCGGTCAATGAGTTCGCGCAGGCGGCGAGTCTTTTCGACGGAATGCTCAATGAACTTCTGGCCACCAAACCCAGGGTTGACGGACATGAGCATGACGAGGTCGAGGTCGCCAATGATGTCCTCGAGCACGTTGACGGGGGTGTGCGGATTGAGGGTGACGCCAGCCAGCATACCTTCGTTTTTGATTTGCTGAACGACGCGGTGCAGGTGGGTGCAGGCTTCGTAGTGCACATTCATGACATGTGCGCCCAGGGCCTTGACTTGCGGAATAAACTTCTCGGGCTGCACAATCATCAAGTGGACATCCAGCGGTTTCTTGGCGTGCTGGGCCATGGCCTCCATGACAGGGAAACCAAAGGAAATGTTGGGCACAAACACACCGTCCATCACATCGAGATGGAACCAGTCGCACTCACTGCTGTTGAGCATTTCGATGTCGCGCTGCAAGTTGCCGAAATCGGCAGAGAGTAGGGAAGGGGAGATTAGGGGCATATGGGGGGGATTATGGGGAGCTGCGCTCCCTGGTTTCAACGGTCGCTGCGCGACCTTACTTTCAACGGGGACTGCGTCCCCTTAGTTTCAACGCAGCCTGCGGCTGCTAGTTTCATGTTTCAACGGGAGCTGCGCTCCCTGGTTTCATCGCAGCCTGCGGCTGCTAGCTCGATAGCATTTGCTGGCGGGAGGTGCGTTTCTTACTTTCAACGGGGACTGCGTCCCCTTACTTTCAACGGGGACTGCGTCCCCTTAGTTTCAACGCAGCCTGCGGCTGCTAGTTTCAAGTTTCAACGGGAGCTGCGCTCCCTAGTTTCAACGCAGCCTGCGGCTGCTAGCTCGATAGTCTTGGCTAGATGGGAGCTACGTCTCTTACTTTCAACGGGAGCTGCGCGACCCGCAGGGGCAACCAGCACGGAGCCTTGGCTGTAATGGGCGACCTGAGTAGTTACCCTTTCTGCTCCGAGCCGTCACCTTCGGTCAGCGACTTAAGGTAGGCCAACTCATCTACGGCGAAGTCGAAGTTGTCGGGCTCTTCTAGCATGACTTCTAGCATACTTTCAGCCTCGGCATGCCTGCCCGTTTCGATGAGAACGAAGACCAGGTTGCGGCGCAAGAAGTTTTGGTACTCTTGGGCGTTGTATGGGATGGGGCCTTCCGACTCTTCCTCGTACTTCTGAGTCTGCTCAAGCTGGTTGGTGATAACCTGGAGCGCGCGGTGGTCCTTGCTGTTGACCAGACAATTGATATAGGCCATCGTATAGGACAAGTTGCCGCAATTGGCCACGGCATCCAGGTAGATAAAAGCCTCCTTGTAGAGACGGAGCTCGTTGTAGCAGAGACCAATCTGGTAGCAGAGGTCGTGGAATCGTTCGCGGGCCTCGCGCTTGAGCCCTTCATACTGTGGTGCCTGTGCTTCATAGACACATTCCAAGTAGAGCAGGGCCTCGTAGTAGCGTTTGTTCAGCATCAACTTGCGACCCCAATACATTTGCTCAAAGATGTCGCGGTCCTCCGTATAGTTCACGAGGTAGCGCATCTCTTCCGTGAGTTCGTCGAGCTTGCCCGTGCGCACGGCCTCCATCGTCTCTTCCCACATATAGTCCGTCTCGGAGATGCGCTTGTCCTCGGGCTGAACGGTGGCGGCAAGTGTCACGCTCAGGTTGTCCATGTAGATATTCTCGTCGCTGACCGTTTCCAGCCCGTGGCCAGGCACAGGCGTGCGACAAATGGTGGCGCGCACATAGATGGCGGATTCCGTTGTCGCTTCTACCTGCAGGGTGACGACTAGCAGTTCCTCGGTGTCGAGTTTGCCCGCGTATTTGCAATGGAGAATGAGCGTGGCTTGCTGGCGCACCACCTTGGCGACACCCTCCGCATCGCGCGCAACGAGCACCGACAGCGGGTCGAGGTTGATGAAGTCTTTGGGCTGGGTCAGGCGTTTCAGGCCTTCTTCCGTCACGATGTCGAGTTGGTACATGGGTTTCAATCCGCCGTCGCACAGGCGCAGCAACCATTCCTGCAAACGAATCCTGTGCTGGTTGTCCGCGATGTGCTCGCGGCGGGGGCTGAAATGGCGCGCTTCCTCCTTGGTGAGGAGGGATTCCTCGAAACTGCGCTCTAGGGAGAAACGCTCGTAATCGTCCGTGGCATACTGCTGCCCCAGTATATGGAACAAGCGCACTTGGTGGAAGTAGCGCTGGTACAGGCTGGCCATCTTTTCTATCTTCTCCCGCAGCACCTTGGTGAGTTCTTCCTGATTGGTGATGTAGCCAAGGCTCACCTGGATATAAACGAATATCCGGCCATCCTGATCGTCGCAAACGTAGATGAGGTGCTCGTTGCAAGGCTCCTCGTTAATCTTGTTGATGGCACTTCTGATAAGCGTGAGTTCGCCAACTGTTGCCTCATGTATTTGTGGCATAAAGAGGCTGATGTTCTTGCGCTCTTCATCGTAGCTAATCAGGTAGGGCAGCTCTTGGTGGTGAAACACCAGGCTCGGCCGTTTCAATTCCTCACTGACGAAAGAGGCTTCCTCGTCAATGGATTTTACTACGAGATGTAGCAATTCCGACATGTCAACCTTGGGGCTCATGGGCTTGTTTTTCCGTCGCACATAGAGCAGAAAAATCAGGCTGCCTAGGAGCGCGAGCACCAGCGTCCCTTGCACGAGCAACTGGGGCGTCAGCGTGGCAGCGGTATGTAGGGGTGGAAACGTTAGCATATAATTAGGGTGTCCAGTTTGTCGTTCTAAAAACGCGCAGGATTATCCCTGTTTGAAA
>CAMBWV010000156.1 GCA_945871755.1 uncultured Bacteroidales bacterium | reverse complement strand
TGGTCGCTTCGCTCCCTAGTTTCAAGTTTCAACGGAAGCCTGCGGCTTCCTAGTTCCAACGCAGCCTGCGGCTGCTAGCTCGATAGTCAGGAGTAACGTGAAAGTACCGCACCTTGCTTGCAAGGTGTGAGTACAACGAAGATTCTCATTGCAAACGCAATGTACCGCACGTTGCTTGCAACGTGTGGCTCAGCGAAAGGGATACCTATAATTATATAAGGAGTGAAAGTTGCTTCTCAACGAGTACAAACTCCATACTCACACCTTGCAAGCAAGGTGCGGTACATTTCTTAGCAATGAGAAATCCGTTCCCACGCCTGACAATCCCGTTCCAATGTCCGACATTCTCGTCGCACCGCGCCCGCGGTTCGCTGAGAATCTCCCAAGGCGGAACGGAAAAGTCCTGAAGCGTAACGGCCGCGAGCCTTCAAAAAACCAACTAGCCCATTCAAAACCCCAAAATATGCACCCCAAATCCCTACATACGCTGCTGCTCATCCTGCTGACGACCTTCCTGGTGGCTTGTCAGGAGGACGAGATGGATATGCCCCTGCGACAGCAAGCCCTGTTGGGCCGCGCCGTCAACTTCAACGTGTCCGTTGCCGATAAATTCGCCGCGCCCAACTCGCGCTATACCAGCAGAGACGATGGGTCGTTCAACCAAAACGACCGAATGCGCATCTATCGTAATTATTGGAAGACAGACGGCACGGGATGGGAGAGCGAGAGTTCCTATCGGACCTACAACCTCATCCACAAATACGTCAACGGCAATATCAGTCTGGGTACCGACTGGTTGCCCGAAGCTGGGCGTATGGGCTACGACGACCTAGACGGCGATGGCACCTATACCGAGTTCGTACAGACGGTCAAGGATTCCCTGACCTGGGAGAACGGACGCACGCTGCGCTTTCAGGCTTGGAGCCTGAGCAACTTCCACAACGTGCTCTACAATGCCACCCGAAGTTATTACTACCCCGACTACTGCATAGCCAATTGGGTAAATGCCTCGGGCCCGACAGAGGGCATCCCCCTCGTGCTCAACCACCAGGGCAGCCGCATCCGATTTGACGTAAAGCAGAGCGGCAACCAGATAAGCCGAGTGGAAATCTGCGCTGGCGTGGATGCCAATGGCAACGAACGTCCTAACGCTTGGAAGGACTATAAATATGCCGACAACAACGACATCACCGACAACGACAACAGTGCCACCGAAGCGGGCAAGAGCGATGCGCAGGCCCAGCTGGAATGCGACTCCGTGACGGCCGTTTACAAGCGAATGTGTATGCCCGCTGGCGTGGATATGCAGACGGGAACACTCATGGGCATCAAGAACAGCGTATGGAAAACTCTCAGCGATAATCAGGTGCGCCGACTGGAGGAACAGCCCGCCTCCTCCTTCCTCGCCTTCGGAAAGCCAACTGCCGAGGAGGTGGAGAACGACGGCAAACGCCCCTTCTTCTGCGGCATCAATGGCAGGCAGTATTTCATCACCATCCCCTACGACATCACGAAGGGCGAGGACAAAGGCAACGTGTTCGTGTTGCCCGCCTGCACCCGCTTCCGAGTGTATATGTATGATGTCAACAATGGCGATGAGTATGGAACGCCTGGCTATGAGGGCAAGTACCACATCTTCGCGCTCAGCGACGTGGTGGTGCGCGACAACCTTGGCAAGGTGGTGTTGGGCACAGACAAAAAGCCCATCAAGATGTTTCCCAACGGTCTGAAGATGGAGGCAGGCGTCAGCTACACCTTCCGCGTGGGCTATCGCTACAATGGTTTCTATGTCGTGGTGGACAACAACCTCTCCTGGGCGAATCAGGACGAAGAAGAGGCACAGGGCGACAATCGCTACGAGGACATGCCCGTATCGACCACCAAGGATTATCAATGGTGGAAGACTGCCATCAAGACAGCCATCGACGAGGCCGGTACGAGAGACTATAGTCCAGTATTTCACATTAGCAACGAGAAGGATTTTCTGGAGTTTATCCGCCTAGTCAACGGCACGGCAGCCACAAAGACCAGCGGCCTCTACCACCTTGTCAAGAGTTACGACGCCAGCAACAATCCCATCTACGGCTGGTCGCTCACCAACAGCCAGTTCAACCCCAAATGGATCAGCGAAGAAGAGGCCGAAGAACTGGGCTACATCTTCTACGACCATTACTATCCCGCCAACGCCGACCGCGCAGCCTACCACGAGCGCGACTACCTGAAAGGCCCCTTCTCCTTCTTCGATGAAAACCTCCGCGACAACTTCAAGGTGATACTGGACGCAGACCTCGACCTGAAGGACTGGCAGCTGGAGAGCGTTGGCAACGCGGCCGCCAATCCCTTCATGGGAAGATTTGACGGCGCGGGCCACCTGATTCAAAACCTGAATATGAAGGACGAGGCCCTCTTCGGCTATATGAACGGCCGAGCCGCCTATGGTGCCTCGCTGGCCAACCTCCGCATCGAAAGCACACACCCCACGGCCCTGCTCCATACGGGCGTGAACCCCATCTACATTGCGGGCATCTCCATACAGGCCCCCAGCACAGGCAATAGCATTGCCACCAGTCTGGGACAGTCGGCAGGCGTGTCGGGTACGTCCTACGTGGTCGGCTGCATCCATGTGGGCGATGCAGGCGGTGCGCTGGTCGGAACGGCGGGCAACGTGAATATGTTTGGCTGTATGCAGGCCGCCAGAGGTATCACGGGCGGCGCGCTGATAGGCACGGACGCCAACGCCAATCCCATCTTCAAGCCTCAGATAAGCCTGGCCGTGCAGAAGAGCACCAAGAATACCTCGGTTCTGCCCGCCTTCCGCACCTTCATGTGCAACTTCTACGACACCGAACTCTCGCCAGCCGCCAACGCCGTGGGTAGCACGCCCGACGACTATTCCCTGCTGGAATACATCCGCGGCCGCAGCACCGACATCCTGCGCGCCAAGAACGATTTCCTCACGCCCGATGTGCCGATGTCCTTGCTGATAAACTTGCCAGAGTGGAAGAATTACTACGGCCTGGCCCCTTGGCACGCCATGAACTACGCCATTTATTGGTACAACGAAAACCGTGGCTCCAAGCATCCCTGCACCATGCACTACGAATCCAACACCACAGGCTATCAGCACCGATACCCCACGCTGACCAGCGGCAAGCCCGGCGGCGAAGCCACACAATGGAATCCCTTGCAGCAGCCCAACTAGGCCGTGCGAAACGCCAACATCTATTCCCCCCAGCATCTTTTCCCCAGCATCTTTGCCCCATGTCTATACACCATAAATATATCGTCCCCCTCCTCGGGCTGGTCTGCGCCCTCAGTGCCTGCTCCGATGATATGCCCTTGACCGAATCGGCCGAGGCGGGACAAAATATTGTCCTGCGCCTGAGCCTTTCGCCCTTTGCCAACGACCCCACGCCGCGCACCACGCTCGACGGCCTGGCCTGGGAGGCGGGCGATGGTTTCCGTATGCGCATCACCTGTCCCTATACGACCGACCATCAGAACGGCGAACTGTGGAGCTCGGGCTACCACAACCTCACCTTCGATACGGATACCACCATAGTCTTTGGTCCTATCTCCAGCAACCAGTCGCAAGCCACTACCTATATATATACGGCGCAGAACACCACGGGCACGCGCATCTTCGTGGTGGACGACTATCGCTACACGCGCCCCAGCAATTTCTTCCACGCCGACCAGAGCAAGCTCGACCAGTTCAAGGAGAGCGATGTCCTCTGGGCGCAAGGCATTCGGCAGACTGGTGCGCAGGAGGTACACCTCAACTTCGAGCACAAGGTGGCGCGCCTGGACATTACCCTGGACGACAGCGGCCTGACGCGGCAGGAGTGGAATGAAGAGGCGGGCGCCCTCGTGGATGTGGCCGATCCGCTCTCCGCCAACGCCATCCTCACGCTCGAAGGAATGCCCGATATTGACGGAGCCGAACTCGTGGTGGGTGATTACTACGCCCCGATGACGTATGAGTACGAAAAGTTTTCCTACCGCGAGAAAGCCTCGTGCGGCTATACGCTCAACGGCAAGGTGCTGGGCATTGAGGTCATCGACGAGAACGCGACCGCCGCCTCGGGAACAGGAAAAGGCCGCTCCAGCATTGCCACCCTCACGGGCGGACCCGCCGACCTGGGCGAGACAACGTATGCCCGCATCTTTGGCACCGTGCCCAACACGGGCGTTTACACCTGCTACTGCGCTGGGCCGAAGCACTAC
>CAMBWV010000155.1 GCA_945871755.1 uncultured Bacteroidales bacterium | reverse complement strand
ATCCACGAACTGCCGCTCACGAAGCAGAAACCAGCCGAAATCACCAAACAGAAGGCTGATAAAAAGAAAACACCTCAGAACCGCAACCAAGAACGCCTCAGAAAACTGGGCCGCGCACAATAACACGCGCACCACTAAGGCTTCCCCGTTCCCCTATTAGTTATACTCCTTATTATATAACCCATCCCAAAAAACACTATGAAGAAATACATCTGCCTATTCCTCTTTGCCATCGTCTGCGGACTACAAGCGCAGGCGCAGTGCTCATCGAAAAACACAGCATTCGGCAGTGGCGAAACACTTATCTACGACCTCTATTTTAATTGGAAGTTCGTTTGGATAAAGGCGGGCACGGCTTCGATGAATATCACGCGCACCACCTACAACGGACAGCCAGCCTACAAATCCTACCTCATCACCCGCGGCTCCAAGCGGGCCGACGACATCTTCAAGATGCGCGACACCCTCACCGCTTATACCAGCCTCGACCTCGTGCCGCAGTATTACAAGAAAGGCTCCTTTGAGGGCAAAACCTATCGCCGAGAAGACGTATGGTACAGTTACCCAAGCGGCCAATGCAAGGTTAAGATGCGCTATCAGCGCAACCAGAACCCCGCCTCCATCAATACTTATTCCAGCCAATATTGCGCTTTCGACATGATTAGCATGCTGATGCGCGCCCGCTCCTTCGACCCGACGGGTTGGAAGGAGGGCCACCGCATCAAGTTTATCATGGCCAGCGGCAAGCGCTGCGAATGGCAGTCCATCGTGTACCGCGGTAAGAAGAAATTCAAGATGGAGGGAACAAACACTACCTACCGCTGCCTCGTCTTCTCCTTCATGGAAAAAGACAAAAAGGGCAAGGAAAAGGAGATAGTGAAGTTCTACATCACCGACGACGCCAACCATCTCCCCGTTCGCCTAGACCTCAACCTCAACTTTGGCACGGCCAAAGCCTACCTTACTGGTGCTAAGGGATTGCGGAATCCGCAAACTGCGAAGCTCTAGGCGCGGGCCTAGAGCTTCGTTGGTCGCTTCGCGACCTTAGTTTCAACGGTCGCTTCGCTCCCTAGTTTCAAGTTTCAACGGAAGCCTGCGGCTTCCTAGTTTCAACGCAGCCTGCGGCTGCTAGTTCGTTTGTCTTTGCTGGATGGTTCATCTTTTTCCGGATAAACTGGATAATCCAGAATCTCCATAATTTCCGGAATCTCCAGAAATCCACCAGCAAATACAAACGAGCCAGCAGCCGCAGGCTGCGTTGGAACTAGGAAGCCGCAGGCTTCCGTTGAAACTGGGGACGCAGTCCCCCTGAAACTAGGTCGCGCAGCGACCGTTGAAACTAAGGGGCGCAGCCCCCGAACTAGGGGCCCACGGCCCCGTCACCCCTTGAGAATCTTCTGAATATCGTTCAGCGTAGTAAGCGCCTCTAGGGGCGTGAGATTATTCACGTCAAGATGGAGAATTTCGTCGCGGATTTGTTGCAGCACAGGGTCGTCCAGTTGGAAGAAACTCAGTTGCGGCCCACTTTGGCTCGGCTTGCTGCTATCCACAGACGGGAGGCTGGAAGGATTGTGCGTATGGTTGCGCTCCAGTTCTGCCAGTACGGCTTCTGCGCGCTTGACGATGGCAGGCGGCATACCCGCCAGACGCGCCACGTGAATACCAAACGAGTGCTCCGAACCGCCAGGCATCAGTTTGCGCAGGAAGACCACGCGGCCCTCCGCCTCGCGCACCGACACATTCCAGTTGCGCACACGCGGATACGTCTTCTCCATTTCGTTGAGTTCGTGGTAGTGGGTGGCGAAGAGCGTACGGGCGTGGCCTTGCGGGTTCTCGTGGATATGCTCCACGATGGACCAGGCGATGGAAATGCCATCGTAGGTGGAAGTGCCGCGGCCCAGTTCGTCGAAGAGCACAAGGCTGCGCTGCGTGAGGTTGTTCATGATGTTGGCCGCCTCGCTCATTTCCACCATAAACGTACTCTCGCCCACCGATATATTGTCCGAGGCGCCCACGCGGGTGAATATCTTATCAACCAGACCGATGCGGGCGCTGTCGGCAGGCACGAAACTACCCATCTGGGCCAGCAGGGTGATGAGCGCCGTTTGGCGGAGGAGCGCACTCTTACCTGCCATGTTCGGACCCGTAATGATGATAATCTGCTGGCCGTCGCAGTCCAACTGCACATCGTTGGCCACGTATTCCTCGCCCACAGGCATGAGCGTTTCGATGACAGGGTGGCGTCCGCCGCGTATGTCAAGGACCAAACTCTCATCCACAATGGGGCGCACATATTTGCGCTCCGCCGCCACTTGGGCCAAGCTGTGCAGGCAGTCCAGTTCGGAGAGCGCCGTCGCGTTGCATTGAAGCGAGGGAATCAGCGCGCCAGCCGCTTGCACCAGTTCCGTGAAGAGGCGGTTCTCCAGTACCTGAATCTTCTCCTCCGCACCGAGAATCTTCTCCTCATATTCCTTGAGTTCCTGCGTAATGTATCGCTCCGCCTGCGCCAAGGTCTGCTTGCGCACCCATTCAGCGGGCACGTTGTCGCGGTAGGTGTTGCGCACCTCGATGTAGTAGCCAAACACATTGTTGAAACCGATTTTCAGACTGGGTATGCCCGTCAGTTCGCTCTCGCGCTGCTGGAGGTTGAGGAGGTAGTCCTTGCCCGAAGTGGAGATGTGGCGCAGTTCGTCCAGTTCCTCGCACACCCCATCAGCGATAACGCGGCCCTTGCCCAGCAGAGCGGGCGGTTCGGGTACGAGGGTGCGCTGAATGCGTTCGCGCAAGGCATCGCAGCGTTCCATGTGCTGGCCCAGCAGTCGGATGTTGTCCTGCGGGGCAGCCTCGCACGCTTCCTTGATGACCGCCACGCAGTCCAGACTCACGCGCAAGCCCTGCATATCGCGGGGCGTGGCGCGCCCAACGGCTACCTTGGAGAGAATGCGCTCCATGTCGCCCACGCGGCCGAGCCATTCCTCGCACAATTCGCGGAAGTCGGGATGGCGGAAGAAGTGCTCCACGCCGTCCTGTCGGCGCGTAATGTCCGAGATACTGCGCAGGGGGAAGAGCAACCAGCGTCGCAGGAGGCGCGCACCCATTGGCGTGAGCGTGCGGTCTATGACAGCGAGCAGCGACTGGCCACCCTCGTTCATGGGCATGACGAGTTCGAGGTTGCGCACCGTAAACTTGTCCAGCCGCACATAGCGGTCCTCCTCAATGCGGCGCACAGAGGTGATGTGTCCAAGGTGGGTATGTTGCGTCACTTCCAAATAGCAGAGCACCGCTCCCGCCGCCACGATGGCGTCCTTCAGGTGATCCACGCCAAAACCCTTGAGGTTTTTCACTTGGAAGTGCTTGTGGAGTTTCTCTTTCGCCGTCGTGTCGGAGAAAGCCCAGTCCTCCATTTCATAGACAAAGTATTTGCTGCCGAAGAGGTTGTTGAGTCTTGCTTTCAGTCCGCGTTCCACCAGAATTTCCTTGGGCATGAAGCCCACCAAGAGTTTATCCACGTATTCAGGTGTGCCCTCGGCCACGAGAAATTCGCCCGTAGAAATATCCAGGAAGGCCACGCCCATGCTCGCCTTGCCGAAATGGACGGCTGCCAGGAAGTTATTCTCGCGGCTATTCAGGACATTGTCGCTCATGGCTACGCCAGGCGTCACCAGCTCCGTAATGCCGCGCTTCACCAATTTCTTGGTAAGTTTTGGGTCCTCCAGTTGGTCGCAAATAGCCACGCGATAGCCCGCGCGGACGAGACGTGGCAGGTACGTGTCGAGGGCGTGGTAGGGGAAACCCGCCATTTCGGTGGCCGCCTGCGAGCCTTTGTTGTTGCGGCGTGTGAGCGTGATGCCCAGTACCCGCGCTGCGGTGACAGCGTCGTCGCAGTATGTTTCGTAGAAGTCGCCACAACGGAAGAGAAGCACCGCATCGGGGTGCTTCGCTTTGAGGTCGTGGAATTGACGCATCATTGGCGTGAGTTCTTCTTTGGCCATCGGAGGTAACTATAAGGGGTAGGGGAGTTGGAATAATAAGGAGGGGAGTTGGAATAATAGAGGGCGCGCCACGGGGTGCGCCCTTTTTTTGGGATGAAGGAAAGCGGCGGATTGCGCTGTCCGTATTAGTGGTAATCTTTGCCGTGGAGGATAATGCGGAGGCGGTTGGCGATGGCCTTGCCGATATGGCTGAAGCGGCCGCGTCGCAGGTTGAGCCACAATTCCTCGAAACTGCGTCCCACTTTCAGCCA
>CAMBWV010000154.1 GCA_945871755.1 uncultured Bacteroidales bacterium | reverse complement strand
GAACAATATTTCGACGAATAGCCGCACAAAAACTAGAGATTATAATAAGACTGAATTAAACTAATAGCCGCCTGCCGAGTCAATATAATAACTAACCGCTCACGATTATGACTGATTTTCTGAAGAATATTCCCAAGCACCCCGCGCCCTATACGACGCCACCGGGTTATTTCAAGGACCTTGCCCAAAAGGTTGGCCAGCAAATTGATGCCAAGGAGAATCCGCGCAATCGGAATAGCTGGAAGCTCCGTCTCCATCCGCATTATTTGCTCCTCAGAAATAGTGCCATCGCAGGGATTGCGGCAGCCTGCCTTGGATTCGGATGGTTTATTTCTGTTGAAACCAATCGCCTCACGCAAACCAGCGACCAACCGCTGACCTCTCAAATTACCGCGCAGGCAGGTTCCAACGCGCACGATGCTGCAGACGAAATGTACGACTATTTAATGATGAACGAAAACAAACTCTATGACTACATTGAAGACTCCAATTACTAAATATCTATTGGCCGCCTTGTTCCTGTTGCCTTTCCAACTGACCAGTGTGGCAGGCCATGCCGAGACTGTCGATATAGCGCAGCATCCTAATCAATCCTGCGACCAAAGGGGAAGAGGCAAGTTCGACCCGAAAGAACATTTCCAGAGACTGCAGGCTTTCATCACCAAGGAAGCCCGTCTCACCGCAGACGAGGCCGCACGATTCTTCCCTATCTTCAAAGAAACCCGCGAGCAGGAGCGCAAGGTTCATCAAGCCATCGGCAAAAAAGTCCGTGCTTCTCAGCAGGCTGGGTTAAGCGAAAAGGAATGCGAGAAGCTACTGGCAGAGATTCAGCAGTTGAGCCTTAACGAAACCAAACTGAAGAACGCCAATATCAAGAAATGGCGAAAGGTTCTCTCTGCCTCCAAAGTTTTGAAGGTCCTGAAAGCTGAAAGTGATTTCAACCGCAAAACCTTCCGCGAATTTTCCAAGCACAAATAGTGTCCCAAATCTCGTTTCGCCAGAAACGAAAACAGTAAACAAAAAGCCAGCGTATAGTTGCAGCTCTGCTCCATGAGCTACTCAACTATCCGCTGGCTTTTTCTGTCTGCCCCATTGTAGTCACTGCATAGATGTGACCACTATAACGAAATCTATGGATATTCCATATTCATCGTCAGCTTTCTAGTGCCGAGAGACGCAGCCCTTCCATTTGCGCCTCGTAATATAATACTTGCCGTAACTATGGTTACCATCATACCTACATGATTCTCTACAGAACACGAATTTCGCAATAGGGGCTGCATCCAGGATGCAGCCCCTATAAAGTTTTAGTTCTTTGGGCGTGAGTTTTACTTCACGATTACCTTGCGACCCTTGATAATGTACACTCCGCGCTCTGCTTGGTTGACACGACGACCACTGAGGTCGTAGATGGGAGCGTTGCTGGAGGTTTCATTGTCTGTTTCTACGTTGATGATGCCTGTCGGGAAGACGTCGGTCACTAGGAACGCGGGGGCTTCTGCACCATCTTGCAGGGCCAGATAGGCCTGGTTGGCTTGCAGGATGCCCGAGTAGGGATAGAAACCTACGTCCTCGCCACGCTGGGCGAAGATGTAGTATTTCACACCTGGGAGGGCATTCCAGTTGGTGGCCTGACCAACGAGGTAGGTCGTTGCCTTGAGTGAGGATGTGGTAGGAGCAAAATGATAGGTACCAGGTTCTGCGGAAATTACCACACCTGTTGCAGCAGGCAGAATGCCATCGGTGAGCTGAGTGAGTTGACAAACCTGTCCGTTGATGCCCGTTACAGTGTAGGCTTCTACGCCCTCGGGGATGATGGCCGCATAGGGCAGGTAGAGGCTGGCGTAACCGCTGGCGTCAACCTTGAGTTCGTAGCCTGCATTGTCGCTGCCTTCGATGACGGTCACGGGCAGACGCTCCAGCGAGAACTGCTTGATGGCGAGGCACTGCTTGCCCGACATATTGATGACAAGGCCGAGCGAGATGGTGGATTCCTTGGAGAGCGTAAAGGTGACGCTGTTGCTCTTGACCGTGCTGGACTTCGGGCTCATAGCTTGACTGGCAATGGCCTGGCTGGCTATGTTGCTCGTAGTGGGTAAGCCTGCTCCATTGGCTACCACGAGGTAGGAGTTGCCGCACTCGCCTTCGAAGGTTTCATCGTAGTAGGCGGTGAAGGTGTACGAACCTGCAGGCAGGGTGATAGTCTGGTAGGCTGCATGGTCGGCTAGGGAGGTGGCGAAACCATCCCATTCGGTCGTACAGGTGAAGCAACCATCTTTCTGCGTATCTACATGGACGCCCGTGGTGATACCGCCGTTGACAGAGGTGCGGGCGAGTTTCCACATCTGGATAGCCATGAAGCGGGTAGGACCATTGCTGTTGACGCACTGTCCAGAGTTGTAGGAGAAGGCCTTCTTGTAGTTGGCAATCGAACTGAAGGTGATGTCCTCAGCGGGGTCGCCTGTGCCGAAGTTGAGCGAGAATACGCCGCGGGAAAGTCCCCAAGCGTCGCCATCGGGGCCGAAGCCGTTGCGCTGGCCGTGGTAGCCGTGAGAGGTGCGGTCCTGCACGCTGCCGCTGGTCTGGTTGAAATCATAGTAGAGCACAAGACCCGCTTTTTCGGCTGCGGCCACATCGCTGATGGGCTGGTTGGCCGTTTCGCGGATTTGGTCAACGCTGCGCGATACGTTCCAGAAGCGGAACTCGTCAATGCTACCATTGAAGGGCACGTTGGCACCACCGATGGTGAGCGTGGTAAGTGCTTGGTTGATTGATTTGTTTAGTGCCTTCTTGGTAATCTGCACGCCATCGCGATAGAAGTAAACGACAGGCTGTTCGAAGACTACGGCATAATGATGCCATTCGCCAGGAACTACAAAATTGTTGGCAGAGGTGGCGGATTTACCCGAGAGATAGAGCGACATAGCACCATTACCGTCAGTCTTGATGAGCATGGTAGATTCGCTGTTGCCGATACCCGCGCAATAGGTGGAGGTGTGCGAGGTATTCATCCACCATTCTACGGTGAATTTGCTCTGCGAGGCTTCCATGAAACTACCAGTTGCAGTGACCGAAGCACCGCCTGTGCCCAAGTTGAGGCCATTCTGGCTGTTGGCATTGCATACGGTGATGGCGCGCGACTGGGTCTTGGTGCTCGTACCGGCAGCATTGCGCGTGGTCAGTGTGAGGTCGTAAACACCAGGAATCTCGGGTGTGACAGTGGCGTGCTGGCCAATGATGAGATAGTCTTTGGCTGCGCTGTGCATGAGCCATTGCCATTCGGTAGGTCCGTGGGTGGAGAGGTCCTTGAGGCTGATGGGCTCGCCCTTGCTGACAACGGCAGGAGAAATCTGGAAGTCGGCCACGGGAGCAACGTCAACGACACGGATGGTCTGCTGCGAGGTGCGCGACGAACCGCCAGGGGCACTCACCTTGAGCGTAACGGTATAGGTGCCTGGCTTGGTGTAGATGGCCGAAGCATTGGTGGTGGTTGCTTTCTCTACCTTGGCTCCTGGCATTGTCCACTCGTACTGGTAGCCGAGGGCGGGCGTTGTGGCAATGAAGGTGACGCGGTCGCCTGTGGGAACTTCGCTAAGCGTAGCCTTGAAGGAAGCATCGGCAGCAGGGGCTGACTGCACGTTGATGGTGCGTGTGGCAGTGACGCTCTCGCCGCTGGCGTTGTAGGCGGTCAGCGTGACGGTCTGGTTGCCTGTGGATGTGAAGGTGAGGGTGGGGTTGTTGACGGCAACATTGCTGAGACCTGCACCTGCGGCATTCCACATAGTCTTGACGGCCGATTCGCTGCACGTCGATGTAAGTGTCACGGGAATACCTGCATAGACATTGCCCGAAGGAGCATCAATGCTGGCCGTCAGCGTGACGGTGGGCGAAGTGAGCTTCGGCTGCGTGTTGCGAGAGAGAGCCACTTTGCTGGCATCTGCAATCGGGGCATGGTGCGTGCCCACATAGTCGCGCAGATAGGTGACGCCGTCTTTCTGGAAAGTCTGGCCGCGATAGTAGGCCAAGAGATTCTTGGGCAGACGGCTTCCTGCAAATTCAGAGTTCTTATAGCCGAGAACCTCCTGGGCCGTACGGGCCACGTTCCAAATGCGCAGTTCGTCGATATAGCCATTCCAGGCACTACCGCTTGAACTGCTGAACACGAGGTCGCCAAAACCGCCTAGGCCACTGTAGGTGCTGGAGGTGACGCTGCCCTTCTTGATACCATTTATATAGGTAGTGAG
>CAMBWV010000153.1 GCA_945871755.1 uncultured Bacteroidales bacterium | reverse complement strand
CCCCACAATTGTGGTGCAGTTGCCTCACAGTTGTGGTGCAGTTGCCCCACAGCTGTGGGGCAACGAGAATAACGGAGAAAAAACAAAAATCCTGCTTGCGGAAGCAACTAGGAGGGAGTTCGTCCCCATGGCAAGGTGGCGTACTGCACGTTGCTCCAAGCCTTCTTTTGCTTCCCCGCCCCAAAAATTATCCAAGTTTTCTTTTTTGTGAAGGCACAGCGTATTCTAAAAAACTGTATATTTGCAAAATGAAGGGTTTCTTACAGTTTTTCGTGCGCGTGGCGCGCTTCTATGTGGAAGGTTTCCGGTCGATGACTTGGGGACGGACGCTTTGGATCTTGATACTCGTGAAGCTCTTCGTTATCTTCGTCGTCCTTCGCATCTTCTTCTTCCAACCTGCCCTCGGCGGGATGGACGAGGCAGAGAAACAGGAAGCTGTGGGGCGGGCCTTGAGCCAGAATCCTTAGGAAAAGGCCGCTGCTGTATTGAGACAGCGGAGGAACTTGTCTTCACACAAGGAAAATGCCTCCAAACGGGAGGAAGCCGCCTCCAAACAGATTGGTGATCGCCTATAAATGGATAGGAATCGCCTCCAAACGGCAAAAAAAATGCCGCGAAAACGGATAGAAAGTTCACCGAATACTCATCTTATATCTATACACTATGAATCTATTACCGCTTGAAACCATGGGCATCGGCCTCATCGATTGGTCGCGCGCACAGTTTGCCCTGACAGCGTGCTATCATTGGTTGTTCGTACCCCTGACCTTGGGCCTCGCACTCATCATGGCCCTGATGGAGACACAGTATGTCCGCACGAAGGACGAGTTTTGGAAAGAGACAGCCCAGTTCTGGCAGAAACTCTTCGGCATTAACTTTGCCATAGGTGTGGCCACGGGACTGATTCTGGAGTTTGAGTTCGGTACGAACTGGAGCAACTACTCCTGGTTCGTGGGCGACATCTTCGGTGCGCCGCTCGCCATCGAAGGCATCCTGGCCTTCTTTATGGAGAGCACCTTTATCGCCGTTATGTTCTTTGGTTGGAACAAGGTGAGCCGCGGATTCCACCTCGCCAGTACCTGGCTGACAGGACTGGGCGCCACTATCTCCGCTTGGTGGATTCTTGTGGCCAATAGTTGGATGCAGCACCCCGTGGGCATGGCCTTCAATCCCGACACGGTGCGCAACGAGATGGTAGATTTCATGGCCGTGGCCTTCTCGCCCGCAGCCGTGACGAAGTTCACCCACACCGTGTCGAGCGGTTGGATGACAGGTGCCGTCTTCGTGGTTGGCGTGAGCTGCTGGTTCCTCTTGAAGAAGAAGAACGTGCGCATGGCTACGGCGAGCATCAAACTGGCCACGCTGGTGGGCGTCATTGCTTCGCTCATCGTTATATATACGGGCGACCGCAGCGGTGTGGAGATGGCCAAGAATCAGCCGATGAAGTTGGCCGCCGCCGAAGGTTTGGAGAAGGGCGGAACGCAAGCCCCCTTCAGCATTGTGCCCGGCGTCGAGGTGCCCGGCGTGCTCAGTTTCCTGGCTACGCACGACTTCAACGGATTTGTGCCCGGCATTCAGGATATCGTCAATGGCTACACCGAGCCAGACGGCACGCAGCATCCTTCGGCTGAGTACAAGATGGCGCGCGGTCGTGAGGCTATCGAGGCATTCACCAACTATCGCGAGATTCGCCAGACGCAGCCCGCCGAGGCCGCTCTGCTGCTGAAAGAATTCCGCGAGAACGAGCAATACATGGGTTACGGTTATCTGCAAAGCGCAGACCAACTCGTGCCGCCCGTGCCCTTGGTATATTGGGCCTTCCGCGTGATGGTGGGTGCTGGCAGTGCTTTGCTGCTCCTGCTCGTTGTACTCTGGTGGATGGCGCGCAAGGGTAAACTCGAGCGCTATCCCATTCTGCTCCACGCAGGTCTGTGGAGCATCGTGCTGGTTTACCTGGCCGAACAAGGTGGCTGGATAGTAGCCGAAGTGGGTCGTCAGCCTTGGGCCATCCAAGACCTCTTGCCCGTGGGCGCAGCCGCCAGTTCGTTGCCCACCGCCAACGTCTGCACCACCTTCTTCCTCTTCCTGGCCCTCTTCACCCTCTTGCTGGTGGCCGAGGTACGCATCATGTGTCGCGCCATTGCCAAGCACAAGGCCAAGGAGTAATCCCGCCCTTCCGATTCACCGAATATACCATATATAATAGGCGTGCGGCCGCTGCCCTTGCGCTCTCAGGTCGCCGCTACCCTTTTCACCATCCACAATCTACATACCATGATAACCTACGAAATATTGCAAGCCTACTGGTGGTTCCTGGTGAGCCTACTGGGAGGCATCCTCGTCTTCCTGCTCTTCGTTCAGGGAGCCAATACCCTCATCTTCCGCCTCGGACAAACCGAGGAGGAGCGTCAACTCATTGTCAACTCCACGGGCCGCAAATGGGAGTTCACCTTCACGACCCTCGTCACCTTCGGCGGCGCCTTCTTCGCCTCCTTCCCCCTCTTTTATAGCACCAGTTTCGGCGGTGCCTATTGGGTTTGGATGCTGATACTGCTCAGTTTTGTGCTTCAGGCCGTGGCCTACGAGTTTCAGAGCAAGACGGGCAACGTGCTGGGCAAGACCATGTATCGCCGCTTCCTCGTTTTCAATGGCCTGTTTGGCCCCTTCCTCTTGGGCTGCGCTGTCGGCACGTTCTTCAACGGAGCCGCGTTTACGGTCAACCAGAATGCCATGAGCCTGATGGGCGGTTCGGCCGCTATCAGCGAATGGGCCAATGGTTGGCACGGCCTCGACGCCCTCTTCAATCCGTGGAACATTGTGCTCGGTGTGGCCATCCTCTTCCTGAGCCGCGTGCTCGGTTCGCTCTATCTGACCAACAACCTCAAGGCCGAGGCCGACAGCCCGCTCTATGCGCGCCTGCGCCATCAGGTGCTCGTCGATACCGTGCCCTTCCTCGTTTGCTTCCTCGCCTTTGTCGGTCATGTGCTGACGATGGAGGGCTACGACGTGGCTAACGACGGCACCGTGCAACTCGTTGCCTACAAATACCTGACCAACTTCCTCGAACTGCCTGCCGTGCTCGTGCTCTTCCTTGTGGGCGTGGTCCTCGTACTTTGGGGAATCGGCACCACGCTTTTCAAGAAGGACTGCCACAAAGGCATTTGGAGCGCAGGCATCGGCACCGCCCTGACTGTGCTGGCCGTTCTCCTCGTCTGCGGTCTGAACCACACCGCTTACTATCCCTCCACAGCCGACCTGCAAAGTTCGCTGACCCTTGCCAATAGTTGCTCCAGCGAATTTACGCTGACCGTCATGTCGTGGGTGAGCCTGTTCATTCCCTTCGTCCTGGCCTATATCGTCTATGCTTGGTGGGCCATCGACCGCAAAGGCTTGAGCCAAGACGAACTGAGCCACGACGAGCACAAGTATTAGTAGCCCGTCGTCCGCTCGGCCTTTCCCTAGCCACTTAATACGCAATAATTCCTATGCCCGAACAAGACAATCTGCTCGTCACACTGGCGACACCGCAAACGCCCTCCATCATCAAAATAATCGGTGTGGGCGGTGGCGGCTGCAATGCTGTGGGACACATGTACAAGACAGGAATGCAAGACGTGCGCTTCCTTGTGTGCAACAGCGACCACAAGTCGTTGGAGGACTCCCCCGTGCCCGACCGATTGCAGATTGGCCCGGGCCTGGGATGCGGAGGCGACCCCACGAAAGGCCGCGAACTGGCCGAGGCGAGCCTTGACAAGATACGCGAGGCCCTCGACAAGGACACCAAGATGGTGTTTATCACCACGGGAATGGGCGGCGGCACGGGCACAGGTGCTTCGCCCGTCATCGCCCGCGAGGCCAAAAAGAAAGGCATCCTCACCGTGGGCATTGTCACTACGCCCTTCCTCTTCGAGTGTAAGCCGCGCATCGACAAGGCCTTGGATGGCGTGGAGGCCATCGCCAAGGAGGTGGACGCCCTGCTCGTCATCAACAACCAACGCCTCTGCGACATCTATTCCAACCTCTCCGTCATCGACGCCTTCGCCAAGGCCGACGACACCCTAACCATTGCCGCAGGCAGCATTGTCGAGATTATCTCTATGCACGGCCGTGTGGGGCTCGACTTTCAGGATGTGTGCACCGTTCTCCGCGATGGTGGTGTTTCCATCATGTCCACGGGCTACGGCGAAGGCGAACAGCGCGTCACGAAAGCTATCTCCAATGCGCTCCATTCTCCTCTGCTCAACCGCAACGACGTCTATGATGCCAGCAAAATCATTC
>CAMBWV010000152.1 GCA_945871755.1 uncultured Bacteroidales bacterium | reverse complement strand
GGGTATAAAAACCTGAATATCTGAGTGATATAAATTATTCAGCGAACACTATTTAGATTTCTATGGGGTTCGCCCCAACCGATACTAATTTCTAATTCCTAATTCATTAAACCCTCCACCATTTGCAATGAGAAAATGGCGTATTGAAGATTCCGAAGAACTCTACAACATCAAAGGTTGGGGTGTCAACTACTTTGGTATTAACGAGAAAGGCCATGCCTACGTCGCGCCTAAGAAAGACGGCGTGCGCATTGACCTCAGAGAAGTTGTTGATGACCTAGCCTCGCGCGACATCACGGCACCCGTGCTCCTGCGCTTCCCCGATATTCTCGACAACCGCATCGAGAAAACAGCGGAGTGCTTTGTCAAAGCCGAGAAGGAGTACAATTATCAGGCTGACCACTTCATCATCTATCCCATCAAGGTCAACCAGATGCGCCCCGTCGTGGAGGAAATCATCAGCCACGGCAAGCGCTACAACCTGGGACTGGAGGCTGGCTCGAAACCCGAACTCCACGCCGTGCTGGCCACCAATATGGACTCCGACAGCCTCATCATTTGCAACGGACATAAGGACCAAAACTTCATCGAACTGGCCCTGCTCGCGCAGAAGATGGGAAAGCGCGTATTCCTCGTCATCGAAAAACTGAACGAACTGACCACCATCGCCGAGACGGCCGAAAAACTGGGCGTGCGCCCCAACCTCGGTGTGCGCATCAAGTTGGCGTCCTCGGGCACGGGCAAATGGCAGGAAAGTGGTGGCGATGCCTCGAAGTTTGGCCTCAACTCCACCGAACTACTTGCCGCGCTGAAGCAGCTCGACGAGTTGGGCATGCGCGACTGTCTGAAACTTATCCATTTCCATATCGGTTCGCAGATTACGAAGATTCGCCGTATCTCTACGGCACTCCGCGAAGCCGCACAATTCTACGTGCAACTCCATCGCATGGGCTTTAATATTGAATTTGTGGATTGCGGCGGCGGACTAGGTGTGGACTACGACGGCACACGTTCGAGTAATTCGGAAAGTTCGGTGAACTATTCCATTCAGGAGTACGTCAACGACTGCGTATATACCTTTGCCGACGCTTCCAATAAGAACAATATCCCCCACCCTAACCTTATCACCGAAGGCGGACGCTCCCTGACGGCCCACCATGCCATCCTCATCCTCGACGTCATCGAGACTGTCAATATGCCGCACATGCGCGAGGATTTCCAACCCAGCGAAACCGACCACCAACTGGTGCACGACCTCACGGAAATCTGGGACAAACTCTCCACGCGCTCAATGTTGGAAGACTGGCACGACGCGGAAGACATCCGCGACGAAGCGCTCGACCTTTTCCGCCACGGCATCATTGACCTCAAGACGCGCGCACAGATAGAGTCGCTCTATTGGAGCATCACCCACGAGATTTCCGAACTAGTTCACCACCAGAAGCACGTGCCCGACGAACTGCGCAAGCTCGACAAGATGATGGCGGATAAGTATTTCTGCAACTTCTCCCTCTTCCAGTCAATGCCCGATTCGTGGGGTATCGACCAACTCTTCCCCATCATGCCCCTGCAACGCTTGGCGGAGAAGCCCACACGCTCGGTCACGCTCCAAGACATCACCTGCGATTCCGACGGAAAGATTTGCACCTACGTCAACTACAACCAGCAGACGTCCTACCTGCCCCTCCATCCCATTCAGAAGGGCGAGCACTATTATATCGGCGTCTTCCTCGTGGGCGCCTACCAGGAGATATTGGGCAATATGCACAACCTCTTTGGCGACACGAACGCGGTGCACATCTCCCTCGACGGCGAAGACTACAATATCGAGAAGACCATCGACGGCGAAACGGTGGCCGACGTGCTCGAGTACGTGCAATACGACCCGAAACAGCTGGTACGCCGCCTCGAATCTTGGGTAAGCAAGGCCGTGAAGGAAGGGAAAATCACGCAAGGCGAGGGCAAAGAGTTCATCTCCAACTACCGCGCTGGCCTCTACGGCTATACCTACCTCGAATAACTTCGTTTCTTCGAAAGCCTGCGGCTGCGGGCACAACAGAAAAATAGGAGGTGCTGTGTCTCACAGCACTAGAAGCAATTAGGAGCTGCGGCGACCAGCCGCAGCTCCTAATGTGTTTATATAAAAGGTGTCATTTGCGCTGAAACCCGCGTTTCGTAACTACCTCGGGTGAAGGCAGCCTTGTTCCAGGGCAACGGCTCGCCAATCGTGAAATGCCGCTTGTTATGCAAGAAGTGACCATTAACAGATGCGGAATGAGCCTTTAGGACCAAATAAATGCCCTTCCCAGGTCATTATTCGACAATAAATCCTTATTTTTGTCGCAAATTTTGCGACGTTTTCCGTCTGATGATGTTGCAGCCCCATCAAACCAACGAGTATATGTATATCCACGAAAGCCCCAACTGGCCGCATTTCCACTGGGATGCCTCACAGCTGTCCCTCCTTCAGGAAGCCGTCTGCCGCAAGCAAGGTTTGCTCCATGGCCGACTGAGTTCGTTGGGTCTCGACAGCAAATTAGAAGCTATGGCCGAGAACCTGACGAGCGACGTGGTGTTCTCCTCCGAAATTGAAGGCATTCAGTTAAACGTGGAACAGGTGCGCTCCTCCGTGGCACGCCGACTGGGCATTGAGAGCGTGCAGCAGACAGCCCCTTCGCACTACATCGACTCCGTGGTGGGCGTGATGCTAGAAGCCATACAACACTACGACCAGCCCTTGAGCAAAGCGAAACTTTGCGCCTGGCAATCGGCATTTTTCCCTTTTGGATTCAGCGAAGGGAGTCAGATAGAGGTGGGAAGGTATCGCACCCATGAGGAGCACATCGTCAGCGGCATGTTCGGACGCGAGAAGGTGCACTACATCGCCCCCTCGCCCGACCGCGTCGAGGCGGAGATGGCGCAATTCCTGGCCTGGTTTGACAGCGAAACTGCCCTGAGCAGCATTATTCGCTCGGCGATTGCCCATTTTTGGTTTGTCAGCATTCATCCCTTCGAGGATGGCAACGGACGCATGGCGCGCATCCTCTCCGATATGCTGCTGGCGCGCGGCGAGAAGAGCGAACTCCGATTCTACAATATCTCGTCGCAAATCAACAAGCACAAGAAGCAGTACTACGACATCCTCGAGCGAACGCAACGCGGCGACGGCGACATCACCGAATGGCTTGTTTGGTATATGCAGGAACTCGTCGAAGCGCTGGATGAAGCAGAGGCCACGGTCAACATGATTCTCAACAAAAGCCTCTTTTGGCAGCAGGCTACGGCTGTGCCGATGTCGGACAGACAGGTGCAGGTGCTCAACCTCTTCTTAGACGGCTACGAGGCCAAAATCACGTCGAAAACGTGGGCTAGCCTTGCCAAATGCTCGAAAGACACGGCCATCCGCGACATCCAAGACCTAGTCATCAAGAACGTCTTGGTAGAAGATTTTCCTGGAGCCAAACGTCCCAGCTACTCCATCGTTTACGACAAGGAGAACCTGGTTCAGTTCTTCACAGAGGTAGGCATCGAGGAGGACAATGGGCGGGCGTATCTCACCGCGCTGTACAAGGGAAAGACGCATATCAAAGAGCGCTTGCTGCCCCTCGATGCAGAACGTTTCCAGCGAGGCGACCTGCCCCTTGCCAACCTGCTCAGCAAATATTGCTCATACCTCCAGCTGAAACCAGAGAGCAAAGACTGAGATCGGCTGGCGACTGCTAGACGATGCCCTGTTCCTTACAGATAAAAACAACCGAGGCCCGACTTCCTAAAGCAGAAGTCGGGCCTCTTATCTGAGGGGACGGAACTCACTTATAGGAAGTCGGGCCTCGGTTGTGAGGACTTCGAGGTGGCTAGAACATTTGCTGCACCCTGCGCAAGCCTGCCACGAATGCGTCCACCTCTTCGCGGGTGTTGTAGAGGGCGAAGGAGGCGCGCGCCATGCCTTCCACGCCGCAGCGTTCCATAAGTGGCTGTGCGCAATGGTGACCTGTGCGAATGGCTATGCCGAGGCGGTCGAGCAGGGTGCCGAGGTCGAGATGGTGGATGCCTTGGATGTTGAAGGCAATGACGGCATCCTTCTCGCGGGCACGGCCATAAATGTGCATACCGGGGATGGTGTCCATCTGCTCTAGGGCGTAGCGGAGGAGGTCCTGCTCGTGGGCGTGGATTTTGTCGCGCCCGATGGATTCGATATACTGAATGGCAACAGCCAAGGCGTGGCTGCCCACGTAATCGGGCGTACCTGCTTCAAACTTATAGGGGAGTTCTTCGTAGGTGGTGTGCTCGAAAG
>CAMBWV010000151.1 GCA_945871755.1 uncultured Bacteroidales bacterium | reverse complement strand
GCAACCTGAAACGAACGCCTTCACCCAGGGCGCCGCTTCGCTCTGCCCTGGGCTAAGAGCAGGCTGCCCTTTCAGGGCGTGCTTCAACCTTCGCGCACTATGCGCGCTCTGTTGTTTAGATTTCTATTGGGGGCTCCCCCCAACCACTCCTAACTCCTAACTCCTCACTCCTAACTCCTAACTTTCCATGTCCCATCCCTTTGAAAAGAAAATCCCTGCTTGGGCGGCCATTGATGGATTGATGGTGCCGCCTTCTCTTTCGCTTGAGCAATGTTCGGGCGAGGTGGCTGCGCGGTATAAGGTGGAACTGGTGCGGGCTTTGCAGGCGCGGGGATGTCTGGGCCATGCGCGGATGACGGACCTCACGGGCGGCCTCGGCGTTGACTTTGCTTTTCTGTCGCCATGCTTTGATGCGGCTACGTATGTGGAGCGGCAGGAGGTGCTTTGTACGATTGCGCGCCACAATTTCCCGTTGCTGGGTCTGGCTCATGCGACGATTTGTTGCGGTGAGGCTTCGGATCACCTTTCCACCCTCGCGCCACAAGACCTTATATATATAGACCCTGCACGGCGCGATGGCCTCGGGCGTAAGACTTGGCTCATCGAAGACTGTACGCCCGACATCACGAATATGCTCCTGCCGATGCTGGAGCGCGCCCGACTGGTGATGGTGAAGCTTTCGCCGATGCTCGACATTACCCGCGCATTGCGCTCCTTGCCCGTTGTGCCCCACGAGGTGCACATTGTGGCGGTCGGCGGAGAGTGCAAGGAGTTGCTCTTCCTCTTCCTGTCGCCCCAGACGGTGGAAGCGTCGCCCCAGACGGCGGAAGCGTCGCCCCAGACGGCGGAAGCGGTTGCGGGCGATGCGCTACAGGGACCGCTGATGGTGTGCCACGATGGGCCGCACCAGTTTGCCTTCCGTCCCGAGGAGGAAGCCGCAGCCCCGTCGCCTTTGGCCGAAGCGGTGGATGCCTATCTCTTCGAGCCCTGTGCGGCGGTGATGAAGGGCGGAGCTTTCCGCCTGGTCGGCGCGCGCTTTGGCCTGCGCAAACTCCATGCGAACACCCACCTCTACACAGCAGACCATCCCGTGGAAGGCTTCCCCGGCCGACAATTCCGCGTGCGAACGGTGAGTTCCTTCAGCAAGCGCGATGTGCGTGCCTTGCTGCGTGAAACGGACCGTGCCAACCTGGCCGTGCGCAACTTCCCCGGTACGGTGGCCGAGCTCCGCAAACGTTTCCGCCTGAAGGACGGCGGCACAGACTATTGGTTTGCCACCACGCTGCGCGACGAACAGCACGTGCTTATCGTCACGGAAAAAATCTAGCGGTTCTCAAAGTTTTTTCCTTTCTTTTATTTTCTGAAAATCCGCACGTTAGCCATCGCACTGGCCTCCCGATGCTCCCCGCAAAGCAAAAAAAATTGCTTTTTCGTGTAACCTTTTGCCCCTTCATCCGTCTTCCCTTTAGAGCACCATGAGACAAATCGACTTCAGATACGACCTGCTGCCCTTGAAGAACCGACTCTTCAGGCTCGCACTCCGCATCACGCTCGACCGCGCCGAAGCCGAAGACATCGTGGAGGACACCCTGCTGCGCGTATGGAGCAAGCGCGACGAATTGGAAGAGGTGGAGAACCTCGAAGCCTTTTGCCTGACCATCTGTCGCAACCTCGCCCGCGACCGCAGCGCCAAATGCGAAGCACAAAACGTATCGCTCGACGCCCAGCCCTACGACACCGTCGATCTCAGCCCCGACCCGCAGGCACAGCTCGAGCAAGCCGAGCGCCTCGAACAGGTTCGACGAATCTTCGACAGCCTGCCCGAACGACAGCGCACCATTCTCCAACTGCGCGACATCGAAGGCAAAAGCGTCCGCGAAACGGCTGACATCATGCAGACCTCGGAGGAAAACATCAAGGTGATGCTCCACCGCGCACGACAAGCACTTCGCCAACGTCTCCTCGCACAATAAACGCTCACACCTATTCAAGAATCTCAACCACCTCATTATGGACTACAAATACATCGAACAACTGCTGGAACGCTACTGGGAGGCCACCACGACCCCGCAGGAGGAAACGATTCTCCGCACGTTCTTCAGCCAAGATGTGCTGCCCGAACACCTCGCGCAGTATCAGCCGCTGTTCGTGTACGAGCAAACTGCTGCCACCGAACAGCCCCTGGGCGACGACTTCGACCGCCGCATGCTGGAACGCATCGGTCAGCCCGCCGACGAGGCTCCCAAGAAAGTGGTGGTCAAGGCACAGCGCCTCACCATCGCCTCGCGCCTGCGCCCCCTTTTCCGCGCTGCAGCCGCCGTGGCCATCGTGGCCGTGCTAGGCACCGCTGCTCAGAGCGCCTTCCGCCAAACCGACCAAACCAACGAGGCTTGGGATTACAACTCGGCCAGCTATGCCGACACCTACCAGCATCCTGAAGAGGCCCTCGACGCCCTCGACGCTGGACTGGCCGAAATCAGCGACATGCTCAACAGCTCTACGTCCGCCGACTCCCTCGCCAACAACGAGGATGTACAGCCCTAAAAAAACTGCTACCATGAGACAGATTCTGCTCACGCTGCTGCTCGTTGGGCTCCCCCTCGCCGCGCTGGCGCAACAGGAATGCGACTTCGCCTCGCAATATATGCGCCTCTACAACGACGAAGCAGGCAGCCTCTCCTGCAATACGGTCAGACCGCTCATGATGCAGCGCATCCTGCAACTCGACGAGGTCGAAAACAATCAGGAAGCACAAGACATCATCAGCCAACTGAAAAGCATTCAGATACTCACCACCAAAGACCCTACGGCCTACGCACAACACTTCGAGCAAGCCAAAGACCTGGCCGACCGCAATAGCAAACGCTATCGCCCCTACCGCTCGAACAACCACAGCGCCATTTACTTCCGACAAAAGAAGAAGGTCATCGTGGAAATCGTTTACATCAGCCAACAACGCCACTCCTTCAGCATCATCAGCCTCACAGGAAACATGACGCAAGACTTCATCAAAAAGTTAGCACACATCTAGCACGAACATATAGCCCACCGAAACGCGGCATGGGCAAGCGGCAAAACGATTGCCGCTCAAAAGTGAACAGTCTCACTTGCTCTATTAAAACACCTCACACACCGAAACCGCTCCAAAGCCAGCCATGGCCGACGGGCAATACAAAAGGTTTCAGTTCTCTCAAAGCAATCGTCCGGCGGGACACCTAGCAAGATAAACGGGGAAGCCTCCTTCTGGAGTGCCTCCCCTTTTATTTTTTCGGTTGCCTAGCGACCTAATTTATGGTCGCTTCGCTCCCTAGTTTCAAGTTTCAACGGAAGCCTGCGGCTTCCTGGTTTCAGGCGGTCGCTACGCTCCCTTAGTGCAGTCGCTTCGCTCCTTTTAGTTTCAACGCAGCCTGCGGCTGCTGGCTCGATAGTCGTTCCTCTCCCATCCTCTCCCATCCTCTCCTGTCCTCTCCCATCCTCTCCCATCCTCTTTTATCCTCTTTTATCCTCTCCCTCCAACCAAAAATGAAAAAAAATGCGGCCAAAAAAATAAATATCTTTTAACTTTCAGCCGCACTGCATCGCCAAAAAATCCATCGACATTACTAAGAAAAATACCGCAAACTCCAAGAAAAAAATTTCTCAGTAATGTAAAAAAATTTATCTCTGAGGTAAAAATCCCATTTTTTAGCCCAAAAAAAGAGGAGAAAACCCGCTGTTTATGGGCTTTCTCCTCTTCGCTAGTACAAAGATAATACATTTCAAGCCGAAATCCAAATCGCGTTAACACTTCGCAACACATATCAAATAAGAATTTGCAGCGATTTGCAGCAGACGGGGGCGGGCATGTTGTATATTACGAGGCGGATTGTGGGAGTGGGGTTCGCGCTGGTGGGAAAGGCTCGGGGGAGGCGCATTTTGGGGAGTTTTTGGGCTGCTCTGCTTGGCATTTCGCTGAAAAATCGGCAATTCTCTGTGCGAAATCGTTGGCACACGAAAAACCTTCCGTATATTTGCAATCTAAATCATTACCTAATTCTAATCCTTATGCACACCTCTTCCCTCCAAAACGCTTTTCGGTGGATGGGCTGCCTCGTGCTGTGCTGCCTCCTAGCCACCCAGGCTATGGCGGCTCCGCAGAGCGGCAAGACCTATCGCCTCATCAACGTATCGACAGGTAAGGCACTGAGCAACGGTGGCAACCTGGCCAACGATGCTTCCTTCCTCTACGAAACACCCGCCCCCGGCGAACAGTCGCAGCAATGGACACTCGTCAGCACGGGCCGCGCCAATGTTTTTGTCCTGG
>CAMBWV010000150.1 GCA_945871755.1 uncultured Bacteroidales bacterium | reverse complement strand
CCTTTTATTTTAGATGGTTACGTCATATTTATTAACTTGCGAAACTTGAATAAATAATAAATCGATGAGGACAGGGCTATCCTTTAGCTTGCGTGAAATACGCCACCTAACGATAGCACCTTCCCAAAAACAAACACCACTATGAAGAAATCATTTTTTCTCCTATGCTTCGCCTTCTTGGCGCAGCTAGCCTTTGCCCAGACGGACAACACCGTTGTCAGTCAATTGGATTATGAAGAGGATACGCTCAACGTTACTTCTCTTCAAGATATTATCAACACCCAGGAACTCGTGTTCGACAAGAGCTTTCGCAACAAAGTCATCCAGGGAGTATGGAAGCAGAAGAAGTATTTCACTGTCTCCTATGTCAACTACGAATTAAAAGGTAAGGACCTATACTTGTACAACAAGAAAACGGATAAATACAACGAAAAGGACTCTACCTTCAAGAGTGACTGGGCAGTTTCCATCAAGCGTTCGCGCACTATCAAACTCCACAAGCGTCCTATCTCCGACATTCTTCAGTTCGGCCTTGAATTTAGTGCCATGGACCTTTCTGTCAGCCACTTCAAGAAGAATGAGAACGCCTATTTCAATAGCCAACTGAAATATACGGTCACAGACGATGAGGGCAATAAAAATGACTATTACTACATGCCCTTCGGTTCGGAAATGTACAACCTCTCCTACGGCCTCCACATTGGTCCTTCCATCACCATCGCGCCATTCACGCACCTGAACAGCCGCGGTGCGGCCAATATCCGCCTGCAGGGTTACTTCACCGTTGGTTATCGCGCAGCATTCTCCATCCTGACCAACAACGAAAAGAACGATGTCAACTACGCTAACCGCAATACAGCTAGCATTAAGGAAGATTTCGAGAAGGTCAACGACGTAATCAAATGTAACTGGGCCACTGGCCTCACCACTGCTTGGGGGATTCGCTTCAACTGGAAACGCATCGGCATTGGCTACGAAGTGGTCAAAGGCGACCTGAAATACAAATCCTTCAGCCACAAAATCTTTGGCAAGAGAAAGTACAATTTCTCCGAATCTTCCAAGAGAATCTCACTCATCTATCTCTGGTAGAAATTGGTAAGCCTACTATTTCCTAAACCTTATTACCCTCGAATTTCTAAATAACATTTGTCATGAAGAATATACTATCCACCCTCATTATTGCACTTCTTGCCACCATTTCTATTTCTGCGCAAGGACTGATCGAAGGCACCTGTGGTAAGGATGTCGCTTGGAACTTTGACGGCAAGACCCTCACCATCCAAAATGTATCTAAGAAGGATTTCTATGTCAAGATAGACAACTACAGCACCAAGGACAACGTAGCGCCCTGGGTTAAGGAAAAACTCGACGTGCGCAACATTCGTATCGGTACGGGCATTACGACCATCGGTTCCTGTGCCTTTGCCAATCTCAACAAACTTGTCGAAGTGGTTTTCGAAGACAACAGCATCGAAAACATCGAATGGGGCGCCTTCTACAACTGTAACCGCCTCACCAGTATCTCCATCCCTAATACCGTGCGTAAGATTGGCACCATCGCCTTTGCCAACTGCTACAGCCTCAACTCTGTCAAGATTCCCGACCAGTGTCTCGTACAGGAACAGGCATTCCTCAACTGCGTGGGTGTACGCTCCATCGAAGTAAGCCCCACCGCCACACTCGGACAATACGTCTTTGCCAGCGAGACAACCATCGAAGGCAAAACCCGCCATACGCTCTACAACTACGAGGTAAGCCGCCTGCCAGCCTATATCAACACGGGCAACTGCCACAACTACGGCTTCACCAAAGACGCCATCGACCGCTATACCAACGGCAAACGCGGTGGCGCCAACGTGGACTATGACTATGTCACTTCCGAAGTGGATAGCCTCATCCCCCACAACCTCATCCTCAAGCACGACACCTACGCCCTCATCATCGGCAACCAAAACTACCGCTTCGTGCCCGAAGTGCCCTATGCCATCCACGACGCCCGCATCTTCCGCGAATATTGCGAGAAGACCATCGGTGTCCCCGCTGCCAATATCCACGTCATCGAAGACGCCACCAAGCAGCTCATCATGGAGGACGAAATGGGATGGCTCGAGAGTATCCAAAACCGCGAAGACAAGAAACTCATCATCTACTATGCAGGACATGGTGTGCCCGACACCAAAATGAAAAACAAGGCATACATCCTGCCCACTGACGTGCGCGGTACTAAACCCCAAAACGGCATCTCCCTCGACGAGTTCTACGGCCGTATAGGTGACCTCGCCTTCAACCAAACCTCCGTCTTCCTCGACGCCTGCTTCAGCGGTATCAACCGCGACAACGAAAGCGTCAACGAAGGTATGCGTGGCGTAGAAATTGAAGCCGAAGAAGGTACACTCACCAGCGGCAACGTAGTGGTATTCTCCGCCGCACAGGGCAACGAGACCGCCCAAGGCTTCCAGGAGCAGGGCCACGGCCTCTTCACCTACTATCTCCTGAAGAACATCCAACTCAGCAATGGACTCATCTATTTCGGCGAACTGGCCAACAACCTCAAACAACAAGTCAGCAACCGAGCCCTGCAGATGAAACTTCGCAAGCCCCAGACACCCTCTACCAGCGCCACAGGCACTCTCAGCGAAGAATGGCAAAATCTGACGTTCTAACTCTATTAGTATATTCTACAAAGGTAGGCTCTATTGATTGACAATATAGGGCCTACCTTTTTTCTCACCTTAATTTCCCTAGGATATGAAACGCATCATTCTGCTCTTATTGGTCTTCCTTTTGCTGGTGCCCGTTAATGCCCAAATGATTGTGACCACGAAGAATCTTCACACCTACAAATATCAGGATGTCATTTTTAGTTATATACTCATGAATGGGAAAGCAGTCATTACTATGTTTAAATCCAATGCAAAACAGATATATTTCCCTTCAGAAATCAAAGATAAAAAAGGAAATACTTATCCCGTTCAGAGTATTAACTTATTTACGAGATTTGGCTCGATAGGAATGGCTTTTTTACCTCGTTACAAAAAACAAACATCTGTTGTTATTGCACCAGGCATTGAAAACATTGATGATAATTGTTTTTCTACTTTCAAAAGTCTCTCACAGGTAACCATACCCAATACTATTAAGTATATTGGTAAGGATGCCTTCCCCAAAGATAATAATATATCTTTTACCATGCCCAGCACCATTAGGGAGAGTGATTTGCTGGCGGGCTTGCCCGTCACAGTGGCAGCAGAGGATAATGTAGCTGAACATCCTGACTATGCGGCGCAAGACACCCCAGCCCCTCAGACTTCGGACATGAAGGCCCCGACCATTAACCAACAGAGCACGGCCTTCACACCTGTTACCTCCGACGTGGATATAAACATTCCCTCCACCAGTGCCAAGCGCGAAAATACCTTCTGTTTGGTCATTGGCAATGAAACGTATCAACAGCGCGATACCCCCAACGTGAAATTCGCCCAACAGGACAGCAAGACCTTCAGCGAATACTGCATCCACACACTGGGCGTTCCCGAAAAGCAGGTGAGGAATATCACGAACGCCACATATATACAATTCATAGATGGATTAAGGTGGTTAAAGAAAATTGCTGGCGTTTATGGCAACGAGGCGAATTACATCGTTTACTATGCCGGTCACGGCATCCCCGATGAAAAGGGTCATTGTTGCCTATTGCCCACCGATGTGAGCATCAACGATGTGGAGAATGGTTTCAACCTATCCGAACTCTATCAATCATTGGGTAGTCTCACTACGAAGAATGTGCTCGTTCTTATTGACGCTTGCTTCAGCGGCAACGACCGTAATGGCGATATAGCCATGAACGATGAACATCGCGGTGTGATGATTGAAGTGCGCGAGGAGAAAGTTCCGAAAAACGTGGTTGTGATGACGGCTACCTCGCAAAAGGAAACAGCCCTAGCCTACAACGAGAAAGGACACGGATATTTTACCTACTTCCTCCTAAAGAAATTGCAGGAAACTAAGGGTAAGGTAACCTTTGGCGAACTCTACGATTACATTCACCGCGAAGTATCGCGCAAATCCGTAGTTAACGAACAAAAGACTCAAACACCTTCCATTACCACCGCGTCACAACAGGCGGAATTTTGGAAAGCATTAAGTTTCTAAGAAGAAGGCAACTACTCAGGTGGGTCTTCATTGCAAGGCAATGTACCGCACGTTGCTTGCAACGTGTGAGTAGGGAGTTCGTTCTCATTGCCAAGGCCAATGGAGTAACGCGAAAGTACCGCACCTTGCTTGCAAGGTGTGAGTACGGAGTTCGTACTCATTGCAA
>CAMBWV010000149.1 GCA_945871755.1 uncultured Bacteroidales bacterium | reverse complement strand
CCGATTCACCGGGGTGCTACCAGTACCTCGATGAATCGGGCGTTATTATATACGTAGGTAAGGCGAAGAACCTGAAACGTCGCGTGTCGTCGTATTTTAATAAAGAACAGACGAGCCGCAAAACGCAATTGCTGGTGCGGAATATCCGCGACATTCGCTACGTAGTGGTTCAGACGGAAGAGGATGCCTTACTGCTGGAGAACAATCTTATCAAGCAGTACAAACCTCGGTATAATGTGTTGCTCAAAGACGACAAGACGTACCCCTCCATCGCCATTACGAACGAATATCTTCCGCGTATTTTTCCCACGCGACAGCGCCACGTGCGCGGTGCTACGTTCTACGGTCCGTATAGTCACGTTCCAACGATGTATGCCCTGCTAGATTTGTGCAAACAGCTGTATCACCCGCGTCCCTGTCGCACTCCGATGACGCGGGAGGGCGTAGAGAGCGGCAAATATGAGGTTTGTCTGGACTTTCATATCCACAACTGTCCTGGCCCTTGCGTAGGACGGCAAACGCGAGAGGAATATCTGGAGAATATTGAAGCCTGTCGCGAAATCCTGAAGGGCAACACGCACGCCTTGGCGGAGCAACTGAAAGAGAAAATGATGGCGCTGGCGGAGGAGTTGCGGTTTGAAGAAGCACAGGCGTTGAAGAAGAAACTGGAACTGATAGAGCGGTTCAAGGCGAAGAGCCAGGTGGTAACGGCTACGCTTCACAATATTGACGTGTTCAATATCGAGAGCGAGGAGCGCGTGGCTTTTATCAACTATCTGCATATTACAAATGGATGCGTGAACCAGGCGTTCACGTTTGAGTTTAAGAAGCGACTGGACGAGACGGACGCGGAACTGCTGGCCTTAGGCATCGTGGAGATGCGGGCGCGCTACGACAGCCATTCGCCTGAAATCATTGTGCCGATGGAGGTGGATTTGCCGGAAGGGTATGCCCGACAAACGGTGCCACAGCGTGGCGATAAGCGCGCGCTTCTTGAACTGTCGCGACTGAACGTGAAGCAGTACAAATTCGACCGCCTGAAACAGGCGGAGAAGTTGAATCCTGAGCAGAAATCGGTGCGACTGATGAAGGAAATCCAGCGCGATTTGGGTCTGGAACACCTGCCTTTGCGCATCGAACTCTTCGACAACTCGAATATCTCGGGCGAGGATGCTGTGGCGGCTTGTGTGGTGTTCGAGAAACTGAAACCGCTGAAGCGGGATTACCGCAAATACATCATTCGAACCGTGGTGGGCCCTGACGATTACGCCTCTATGCAAGAGGTGGTGCGGCGGCGCTATACGCGGTTGGTGGAGGAGGATTTGCCCCTGCCGGACCTGATTATTGCCGATGGTGGTGCGGGACAGATGAATGTCATCCGCGAAGTGGTGGTGGAGGAACTGGGGCTGGAGATTCCCATTGCGGGCCTGGCCAAAGACAGCCGCCACCGTACGCGTGAGATGCTGTGCGGCGCACCGCCGCGCAGTGTGGGCGTGAAGCCGGATAGCGAGCTGTTTCGCCTGCTCACGCGGATGCAGGACGAGGTGCACCGATTCGCCATTGCCTTCCACCGACAGAAGCGCAGCAAACGGCAGACGGCTTCGGCACTGGACAGCGTGGCGGGTGTGGGCGAGAAGACTAAGGCGGCCTTGCTGCGGCATTTTGGCAGCTTGAAGCGGATTCTGGAGGCCTCGGAGGGGGATATTATTGGGGTGCTTGGGGAGGCCCGGGGGCGGAAGGTCTTTGATGGGCTGCACGCTGGGGATGGGGGATGATTTTTTGGCTTTTTTTGGGGATGGTTGCTTTGCGATTGGTTACTTTGCGCCTGAGGCGCAAAGCACATTTGGGGCCTTTGGCCCCTTTGCGGTTATCGCGAGGGAGGGAAGGGGAAGGGGAAGGGCGGGAAGGAAAGGGAAAGGAGAGGACGGGGAAAAGGGAAAGGAAGGAGGAGGAAAGGGAAAGGAAGGGAGAAGGCGAGGGGGAAGGCGAGGGCGGGGAAAAGGAAAAGAGAAAGGAAAGAGAAAGGGCGAGGGCGAGGGCGAGGGCGGGGCCGCGCGCTGCGCCCCTTTGGCCTCGGGGCCTTGCTTTTTTCTTGCTGGGGCCTTGCCTTTTCTTGGAAATTTGTACCTTTGCCTTTTGATGGGCTGGCTTGGCCCTTTTCTTTCCTATTCCATCAGTATTTCCATTGTAATCAGATACCCTTATCGGGTATTCCTTCTTACACTCTAACGATATATGCGAGTAGTCATTCAACGCGTACGGGAGGCCTCCGTTACTATTGACGGGCGGCTGAAATCGGCTATCGGGGCTGGCATGCTCATTCTCCTTGGTATTGAAGAGGCGGATGGGCAGGCGGACATTGATTGGCTGGTCAAGAAGATTGTGGGACTGCGCATCTACGACGACGAGGCGGGAGTGATGAACCGCAATATCCTCGACGCGGGCGGACAGGCGCTGGTCGTCTCGCAATTTACCCTGATGGCTAGCACGAAGAAGGGTAACCGACCGTCGTACATACGGGCCGCACGCCCAGAAACGGCTATTCCCCTCTACGAGGCGTTTTGCGAGGCTTTGAGCGCCGCAATGGATAAACCCTGCCTTACCGGAGAATTTGGCGCGGATATGGCCGTAAAATTACTAAACGATGGCCCTGTGACCATCTGTATGGACACTAAGAATAAAGAATAAACCTACAATATGACGATACAGGAAGCCCAAGAGACCGTTGACCAATGGATTCGCACCTACGGCGTGCGCTATTTCAACGAACTGACAAACATGGCCTGCCTTACGGAAGAGGTGGGCGAACTGGCCCGCGTGATGGCGCGCAAATACGGTGAGCAATCGTTTAAGGCGGGCGAGCAGACGGACCCCGCCGACGAGATGGCGGACGTGCTCTGGGTGCTGCTGTGCCTGGCCAACCAAACGGGCGTGGACCTGACGGCGGCCTTCGAGCGTAACCTTCAGAAGAAGACGCAGCGCGACAACAAGCGCCACATCCGCAATTTGAAATTGCAATGACGGTCGCTGCGCTCCCTTAGTTTCAACGGCTGCTTTGCAGCCTAGTTTCAACGGAAGCCTGCAGCTTCCTAGATTCATTCGGGGACTTCGTCCCCTAGTTTCAACGCAGCCTTTGGCTGCTAGCTCGATAGTCTGAGCACATCGAAAAGCTAAGATATAAAATCAACAAATATTCTAAAACAAAAAACTATGAGCGAACATTGCCACTGTCATTGCCATGAGGAAGAATCGCACAGTCCTCTGAACCGCTACGAAGAGGCGTTTGGAAAGTACAACTGCCACCTCCACGACGAGGAGGTGCACGCGGCCGTTACGCGCCTGCTGGAGAGCAAGAAAGCCCAATACAATACTCCCGAAGTGCTCCAGGAACTGCTGAGTACGGTCGAACTGACCACGCTCACTGTAACGGACTCGAAAGAAAGCGTGATGCGCTTCACGGAGAAGGTGAACGCCTTTGCGGAAGCCCATCCCGAACTGCCGCACATCGCCACCATTTGCGTTTATCCCAACTTCGCCAGCACGGTCAGTGATACGCTGGAGGTGGAAGGCGTTGAGGTGGCTTGCGTGAGCGGCGGATTCCCCTCGAGCCAGACGTTCCAGGAAATCAAAGTGGCCGAGACGGCACTGGCCCTGCACGAGGGTGCCACGGAAATTGACATGGTGCTGAGCGTGGGTGCTTTCCTCGAAGGCGACTACGAGACTTGCGCGGACGAAATTGCCGAAATGAAGCAGGTTTGCGGCGACTACGACCTGAAGGTTATCCTCGAAACGGGTGCGCTCCAGACGGCCGAGAACATCAAACGGGCCTCCATCCTGTCCATCTATGCGGGCGCGGATTTCATCAAGACTTCCACGGGTAAAATCAGCGTATCGGCCACGCCAGAGGCTGCTTATGTGATGTGCCAAACGATAAAGGAATACTACAAGGAAACGGGCATAAAGATTGGTTTTAAGGCCGCTGGCGGTGTTTCTACGGTAGATGATGCTCTCACCTACTACACCATCGTGCGCGAGCTGCTGGGCAAGGAATGGATTGACGAGAATCTCTTCCGCATCGGCACAAGCCGCCTGGCTAACCTCTTGGTGCAGGCCATCACTGGCACGGACGAGAAGCCCTTCTAAGGCCGCTTGCCCTCCCCCACCCTTACTTTCGACGTCGGCCTCCTAATATAACACCGCCAGAAACCCGTCTGCTGCAAATCGCTGCAAATTAACAGTTGACGAAGTGTTGCGAAGTGTTAACGCGATTTGTATTTCGGCGGAAAATGTATTATCTTTGTACTAGCGAAGAGGAGAAAGCCCTAAAC
>CAMBWV010000148.1 GCA_945871755.1 uncultured Bacteroidales bacterium | reverse complement strand
CGCAGAAGAGGAGTGCGGGATATTTCTTCTTCGCATCGAAATGGGGCGGATAGATTACCCAGCAAAGCATATCCTTGCCGTCGGAAGTCTTGACCCAACGCTCTTTGACCTCGCCCATGGTAATCTGGTCGTAGAAGGCTTTGTTCTCCTCGGTCAGTTGGCGGATGCGCAGGCCTTTTCCTTCGGGGACGAGGGTAAACACTTCGTCGGCCATGCTCATGGAATGACGCTTCACCAGCACACCGCGGCCGAAGGGAAGGGCCTGCAGGAGCGAATAGTCGTAGTCGCCGTGCGTCAGCTGATTCACTTCACCCTTGAGGTTGGTCGTATAGACATGGGTGCGGCCGTGCCATACGCCCGTGAAGTAGAATCCCTTGCTATCGGGGGTCCAGCAGAACTCATTGACGCCGCTCTCGAAGGATTCGGTGACGTAGGTCTTGCTGCCCGTCTTCAGATTGAGCACACAGAGGCGTGTGCGGTCGCTCTCATAGCCATCGCGCTCCATTGAGGTCCAGGCTATGTAGCGTCCGTTGGGCGAGAACTGCGGATGCTGGTCGTAGCCCACGTTGCAGTCGCCCTCCATCTTGTTGACGGACTGCTGGGCTAGGGAAACGGTGGCGTTCTTCTCGGGCTCTTTGTAATCGGCAGGCTTGCAGAGATTGCGCGTTTGTCCGCTCTGAATGTCGTAGAGGTAGATGTCGCTATCTGTGCTGATGGCGTAGTCGCGGCCCGTCTTCTTGCGACAGGTATAGGCTATCTGTCGGCTGTCGGGACTCCAGGCCAACTGCTCCACGCCTCCGAAAGGCAGCATCGGGCATTCGTAGGGCTCGTCCTTGAGGATGTCAAACGCCCCCGAAATCTGATTGCCGTCAAAGGCGGCCACGAAGGGATGGGGAATGGCGCGGACATACTGGTCCCAATGTTTGTACATGAGGTCGTTGCACACCATACCCGTGGCAAGGGGAAGGTCCTCGTCGTTCTTTTGGATGGAAGACGTGCTTTCTACTTCCTTGATGAGAATAATCTGTGCCTCGTCGGGAGAGAAAAGAAACTCCAACACGTCGTCGGGCTCGTGGCTGAGTTGGCGACGCTCGGTGCCATCGGGATTCATCTCCCAAACCTGACTGCTGCCCGATTCGGAAGATAGGAAGGCAATCTTCGAGCCGCCCTTGATAAATACGCCTCCACGCTCACTCTTCGTGCTGGTGGTCAGGCATTTGGATTCCTGCGTATTCATATCATAGGAATAGAGTACGCTGTGGCTCTTGTTCTGCTTGATACTATAATAGGTGACGGAATACACGCCCTGATTGCCATAAGCATTGAGGGAGAAACCGCCAATTCGTCCCATGCCCCAGAGAGCTTCGGGGGTGAGACGGCCGTTTTTGACAGTCTGCGCCACTTGGCCTGCACTTTGACGGCCAATGAATGGAGCATTCTGTGCGTCAATGGGCTGTGTAAGGGTTGCAACAGTCATTGCGGACATGACAAGGAACTGTTTGAAGTTCATTCTTATTATTTGTTTAGTTTAGGTGTCTATGAAGCTTGTGATTTGTATGCAATTATCCCCGCATATTGCTAGATGGAGAGACTACGTTCTCCCCCTTGCAATGTGCGGGAATAGATTATTTCTTGCGCGACTGCTGTGCCTTCATCATAGCTTCCTGCTGCTTCTGCAGGGCTTCGAGGCGGGCAGCAAGACCGCTAGGCTTCTTATTCGGGTTATTCTTGTTGGCGCGATAGTTCTCTTCAAGCTTGGCCAACAACTTAGCATCGTCCGTGGTCTTGCGCAAGTACCACATGGTCAGTGCGCTGGCCAACAGGGAGATGAAGTAGTAGTAGTTCAGACCCGAGGAGTAGTCGTTGAACATGAAGAAGAAGAACACGGGCATGAGGTACATCATCCACTGCATCACCTTCATCTGGTCAGCCTGCTCGGCCGACATACTCTCGCGCTGCTGGCGCATGGTCATATAACTATATAGGATATTCGTACCGCAGAACAGCAGACAGAAGAGGCTGAGGTGGTCGCCGATACCCCAAATATGGGTTCCCCAAGAAATAACACTATCGTAGGTGGAAAGGTCTTCGGCCCACAGGAAACCCTGTTGGCGAAGTTCGATAGCGTTAGGAACGAAGTTGAACATGGCAATCCAGATAGGCATCTGAATCAACATTGGCAAGCATCCGCCCATCGGGCTAACGCCATACTGCGAGTAGAGCGCCATCATGGCCTGCTGCTTCTTCATCGCATCCTCCTGGTTGGGGTACTGCTTGCTGAGCTCATCAATTTTGGGCTTGAGCACACGCATCTTGGCACTACTCAAGAAGCTCTTGCGCGTAGGAACATAAACGATGAAGCGAAGCAAGATGGTAATCAGCAAGAGCACAATGCCCATCGGCAAGCCCAAGCGCGTCAGGAAGTCGAACACATAGAGCGTGAAGAAGCGGTTGATCCACTTGAATAGCGGCCAGCCGAGATAAACCAACTCTTCCATTTCCAAATCCTTCTCTCCACCGATGGCATATTGGTCCATAGATTTGAGCAGACGGAACTGATTCGGACCGAAGTAGAACTGCATCTGCGTCTGCTCCTTACCTGTGGGGTCAAACTGGGCCTGCAAGCGCGCGGCATAATCCTTGAGATAGCCAGCAGTCTTGCCGCTATCAATAGGCTTGCTCGAAAGGTGTTGGGGCACGAAAGGCTTGTCGGCAATCAGCACACTGCTGAAATATTGATTCTTGAAGGCAATCCAATCCACATTGCCTTCAAATTCGTTCTCTTCCTCGGCCTCATATTCACTCAACTTCTCAGTATCATCGCCTGCCAACTTATAAGTAAGCGTGGAATACTGGTTTTCAAACTTATGACCCTTTTCAAGTTGAGCAATACGCTCGCGCCAATCTATATTGATGACGCGCGTATTCGTGCTCACATAGCGGTCCATCCCCTTGGAGGCGATGGAGAAGTTCAGCATGAAGTTGTTGGGTTGCAAGGTATAGACGAAGTCAAGCTGCGAACTACCCTCGGCATTGGCCATGCGCAGGGTAACAGCGTTAGGCGTCTTCTCCACAACCTGGAAAATGTAATCGCTCGTAGTCAGGCTGCCTTCCTTCGTATCAAGGGTGAAAGCCATTGAAGCATCCTGCTGGCGATAGAGGTGGAGCGGTTCGTTCTTATCGTTACTAAAGTCGTTGTAGCTCTTATAACGATAATCCTTCGTACCTTCCTCTGTTTCTTTCAGATATACGTTAGCCACTGTACCACCCTTGGGGTTAATCTGCACGCGCAGTTTCTCGTTCTCAATCGTGATAAGTTCAACTGCTGCGGAGGCTTCCGTAGCCCTACAATTAAAGAAAGGAGCGGTAGAATCCACCGCAGCAGCCACAACTGCCTGTTGCTGCTTCGGCTCATCTTTCTTCGTTTCCTTTTGCGGCTGCACCTGTTCAGTGGCAGGCTGTTCTGGAGCATTGGCTGCTTTTTGGCTGCTGTAATAACTAAAGCCAAACAGCACAAGACCAATCAGCACAAGCCCCGTAATAGTGTTTTTATCCATTATTATATATTTATTGTTTTGACAGAATTAGGAGCACATCAAGACGACTTAACAATAGCATCTGTATGTGCAGGAATACCACGTCTGCATCCGAATCTGTGAACTTAACGAAAGCAAGCTGCCAACAAAAGCGGAGCATCCAGTGCACAATATGGCCGCAAAAGTACAAAAAATCCCCCACGTAGCTAACCTATCGCGGCCAAAAAGTAACAGGAACAACAATGATTCAAGCAAAATTATCCAACCAGGACAAAACAAAAGCAAAAGCCAAAGGCAATTGAAGGGCGGTGAGGCTACTTTTTCGCTGGATAGTTTGGCTCTTCAGTAACCTTTCTTTAACTTTGCATGATGTAAACATCCTTAACGCTTGCTTCTGCTAGGCAAAAATTCACCCATCTACTCACGACATGAAACAGACCCGTTATATTTCCGCGCTGCTCATGGCAGCCTGTCTTTTTAGTTGGAATGTCTTCACCGCTTGTAGCGAAGACGAGAACAATCCCAAGTATGCCTCCCTGCCGCCCGAGATTGTGGGCGTGGAGGTGCAGCCTCTTAATAATCCCGATGGACAGGTGAAGGCTGGCGAACCCTTTGTTGTACGCGCCATCCAGCAGAAGAAAGGCCGCCTGCTCTACAAGGCTGTCTATAAGTGGCAGACCGCGCCCACGGAGGACGGTGTTGCGCATAAATATACACAGCAGGTGGTGTACGACAACCAGCCCGCAGACCCTACCGATACCCTCGTTATTGACCATCCAGGCATGTACACTATTAAGATGAATGCCAC
>CAMBWV010000147.1 GCA_945871755.1 uncultured Bacteroidales bacterium | reverse complement strand
CTCAAAGGTGTGACCGCCACCTTCCCGCTGGGCACACTGACCTGCGTCACGGGCGTATCGGGCAGCGGCAAAAGCACGCTCATCAACGACACCCTCTTGCCCATCCTCTCCCAGCATTTCTACCGCTCTTTGCGCGAGCCGCTGGCCTACGATTCTCTCGATGGAATCGAGCATATTGACAAAGTCGTTGACGTGGATCAGAGTCCGCTGGGCCGCACGCCGCGCTCCAATCCAGCCACCTATACAGGCATCTTCTCCGACATCCGAGCCCTCTACGTGGGACTGCCCGAGGCGAAGATACGCGGGTACAAGCCTGGACGCTTCTCCTTCAACGTGCGCGGCGGTCGCTGCGAGACGTGCAAGGGTAACGGCTACAAAACGATTGAAATGAACTTCCTGCCCGACGTCTATGTACCCTGCGAGCACTGCCACGGCAAGCGCTACAACCGCGAGACGCTGGAGGTGCGCTTCAAGGGCAAGAGCATCGCGGATGTGCTGGATATGACGGTCAACCGCGCCGTGGAGTTCTTCGAGAACGTTCCCCACATTCAGCATAAGATTAAGGTGCTGCAGGACGTCGGACTGGGTTATATCAAACTGGGACAGAGTTCCACGACCCTCTCGGGTGGCGAAAGCCAGCGCGTTAAACTGGCCACCGAACTGGCCAAGCGCGACACGGGCCGTACCATATATATATTAGACGAACCGACCACGGGCCTCCACTTCGAGGACATCCGCGTGCTGCTCGGTGTGCTCCAACGATTGGTGGACCGCGGAAATACCGTCATTGTCATTGAGCACAACCTCGACATCATCAAGGCCGCCGACTATCTCATAGATATGGGGCCCGAAGGCGGTCGCAATGGCGGCACCATCGTGGCTACGGGTACGCCAGAAGCCGTGGCGGCTGCGGGATTGGGACATACGGCTCCCTTCTTGGCGGCCGAACTGGCACGCTAGGGGCGGCAGCATCTTCCGCAAGGGCGAGCCGATTTTCCCGATGAAACCAAGGATTTTCAATCGAAGCATTCCATGAAAAAGATACAGAAAACCAACGTCGCACGTCTGCTTGACAAAGCCAAGGTGGCTTACGAACTGATTGCCTACGACGTAGATGAGAACGACCTTGCCGCGCAGCACGTCGCCGATAGTCTAGGCGAAGACATCCGTCAGGTGTTCAAGACTATCGTTCTCCACGGCGACAAGACGGGACACCTCGTTTGCGTCCTCCCAGGTGATTGCGAAGTCGATCTGAAGAAGGCAGCGCGCGTCAGTGGTAATAAGAAGGTGGAACCCCTTCCCCTCAAGGAGCTCCTGCCAACGACAGGCTACATCCGCGGAGGCTGTTCGCCCATCGGCATGAAGAAGCACTTCCCCACCTTCTTCCACCAGACCGCCCTAGATTTCCCTTATATCTATGTGAGTGCGGGACAGCGCGGCCTACAAATCAAACTCGCGCCACAGGACCTTATCCGCGAAAGTCGCGGTACGGTGGCCGACCTCGTACAAGAATAATAATTTCAACAGGAACATAAAATCATCTAATAATAACTATCTAAAAAATCTCAATCTCATGTTTGAAGGACAACCTAAAGGACTTTGGGCCCTCGCCCTAGCTAACACGGGCGAACGCTTCGGCTACTACACGATGCTAGCCGTGTTCCTGCTGTATTTGCAGGCCAATTTCGGTTACACGGCCGGCTTAGCCAGTACCATCTATTCCACATTCCTCATGATGGTGTACTTCCTGCCCATCGTGGGTGGTATTGCCGCTGACAAGTTTGGCTTCGGCCGCATGGTGACCACTGGTATTTACATTATGTTTATCGGTTATCTCGTCCTCTCTCTGCCGCTCGGCAACACGATGCTGGCTGCTGCTGCCATGGGTCTTTCGCTGATTCTCATCGCCTTCGGTACGGGTCTCTTCAAAGGCAACTTGCAGGTGATGGTAGGCCGTTTGTATGATGCACCAGAGTTTGCCAACAAGCGCGACTCGGGCTTCTCGCTCTTCTATATGGCCATCAATATCGGCGCCATGTTTGCCCCAACCGCTGCCATTATGATTATGGAATGGGCACAGAAGACGCAGGGCGTTTCGGAGGCTGATTCCTACCACTATGCCTTTGCTGTGGCTTGCCTTTCGCTGATTGTCAGCATCCTGATTTACTATGCCTTTGCCGGAACGTACAAGCACGTTCTCGCCAATGAGGGCAAGAAAGAACAGGGAGAGAAGACGCAAAACGTGCAGGAGCTTTCGCCCGCCGAGACCAAGGAGCGCATCATCTGTCTCTGCCTTGTTTTTGCCGTTGTCATCTTCTTCTGGATGGCTTTCCACCAGAATGGCAACACGCTGACCCTTTTCGCACGCGACTTTACCGAAACAACCTCCGTCGGCTTGCAATCTATGCTCTTTGATGTCACCAATCTGGTGGCTTGCATCTTTGTGGTGTACGGCTGTTTCGGTGTGGCACAGAGCAAGACGCTCAAAGGAAAAAGCATTGGTGTCGTGGTGATAGCCGTTGCTACCGCTTTCCTCTTCTATAAGTACTATCAGTTGGATGGTCCAGTAGATATTAAGGCTCCCATCTTCCAGCAATTCAATCCCTGTTACGTTGTAGCCCTCACCCCCGTCAGTGTGGCCCTGTTCTCTTGGCTCAATCGCATTGGTAAGGAGCCTACATCGCCCGAGAAGATTGGTTTGGGTATGCTCGTGGCCGCCTTCGGCTTCGTATGGATGGCCGTTGGCTCAATGGGCCTCGAGCTCCCGTTGGTGCAAGGTGAAGCCGCCACAGAAGGTGCACGCGTTAGTCCCAACCTGCTCATCACGACCTATCTCATCCTGACCTTCGCCGAACTTCTGCTCTCACCCATCGGCATCTCCTTCGTATCGAAGGTTGCTCCTCCCAAGTATGCAGGTCTGATGATGGGTCTTTGGTTTGGTGCCACGGCTGTCGGCAACCAGCTTGTAATGGTGCCTGGTCTCATGTGGGGCGCCAACCTCAACCTCGTCACCATCTGGGGCGTGCTCGCAGGTATCTGCCTCGTTTCCGCCATCTTCATTTTCTCCATCATCAAGAAGTTGAACAAGGTCAGCTAAGCCAAACGACTAAGCAACTGGGGCACAGATTATCCAAAATACCCCATCCCCATCTGTGCCTATCTTTCACGAAAAGAGAGAGAACCCATAAACACTGGGCTCTCTCTTTTTTATAGGTAGGTCTTATAAAGCCAATGGGAAACTCGACAGCGATCCTTGTTTTTTGCATTATTATTTGCCCGTGTCATAGGAAACCCGTAAATTTGCGCAGATACCGCCGCCCAAAAAAGAGGATATAACCGAGAAATGTGCCAATATTTCCTCTTAGGCGGACCAAAAATCGAGATACCATGCTCAACAATCAACATCTCTCACACCTTATCCAGTCGCAGGCCGAGAAGTATAAGGATAAGGTGGCCCTGACCTACCGCGACTATGAGCAGAACGCTTGGTTGCCCATCACGTGGCGCAAGTTTGCTGCTTATGTCACCGCCGTTTCCCATTCGCTCTTGGAACTCGGTGTGGCGGTGCAGGAGAAAATCGGCATCTTCTCGCAGAACAAACCCGAGAGCCTCTACGTAGATTTCGGAGCCTATGGCATTCGTGCCGTCACCATTCCCTTCTATGCCACGAGCAGTGGGGCACAGGTGACGTATATGGTCAACGATGCCGAAATTCGCTATGTGTTTGTGGGCGAGCAGGCACAGTACGATATTGCCTTCAGCGTAATCTCGCTCTGCCCGACACTGGAACGCATCATCATCTTCGACCGCAAGGTGAAGAAGAACCACAACGACCACCTCAGCCTCTACTTCGACGAGTTCCTGCGCTTGGGCAAGGAATGTACGTACAAGAACGAACTCAACCGCCGCATGACCAATACGTCGATGGACGACCTGGCCAATATCCTCTACACGAGCGGTACGACGGGCGTGAGCAAGGGTGTGATGATTACCTATCAGATGTACCACGAAGGCCTCCGCGTGAACGATGCCGTGCTCAACCTGGGCGAGAAGGACGTTATCCTCAACTTCTTGCCCTTCACCCATATCTTCGAGCGTGCATGGAGTTATCTCTGCCTGGCCGAAGGCGCACAGCTGGCCATCAACCTGCGACCCGCCGACGTATTGCAGTCCCTCCAGGAGGTGCACCCCACGTGTATGTCGAGCGTGCCCCGCTTCTGGGAGAAGGTGTATCAGGCCGTGCTCGAAAAGATGGACAACGGTCCCTTCGTGCAGCGTCGCCTCATCCGCGAGGCGTTGGCCGTGGGTGGTCGCTATTGGGTGACTTACAAGTCGAAGGGTATCACGCCGCCCCTCGGATTGGCCATGAAGT
>CAMBWV010000146.1 GCA_945871755.1 uncultured Bacteroidales bacterium | reverse complement strand
TCCTACGATGCCGACACAAAACTGATGGTGGGCTACGAAGACGGCCTGACGGGTCGCCGCCAAGCCTTCCCGACCACCTACCTCTGTCAGAGCACCACCGAAGGCTGGCAGCAGTACACCATCGACCTCAGCACGCTTCAGGGCAAGACGGACGTGGCCATCTACTTCATCGGCTCCATCAAGAAAGCCGAAGGAAATACCATCCACCTCGACAACGTGCAAATCAATGCCGACAACACAGGCATCCACAACGTCAGCACGTCCGCGGCCAACGCTCCCCTCTACGACCTGAGCGGCCGCCGCGTACTCCAGCCCCAGCGCGGACAAATCTATATCCAAGGCGGAAAGACCGTACTCAAATAATTGCAATCAATCAATCAACATACATATATATATGAAAAGAACATTTCTATCTCTCTTATTTCCAGCCCTGGCAGGCACCCTGCTGACTGCCCAGGCGCAGGAAGTGGTGTTCGAGCACGACTTTGTGGCCACGCCCGAAACGGAGCAGTGGCAGGCCGTCGATGTGAATGCCGACGGTATCACTTGGGGTGCTCACAACCGCCTCTGGGGCCTCGTTTACGATGGCCGCCATACGCAGAACGCTGCCAACGACTGGACCGTGTCGCCCACGTTCCAAACGAAAGCCAGCACGCACTACATGATTGAACTCGCCGTAGCCCAGCGCGGTTGCTTCCAGCCCGACTCCTTGACAGTGGGCATTAGCGAAGACGACGAATTTGACGTGGACAATGTCAAGACGGTTGAGGCCCTGAGCGTGGGCCAGCTCACTGGCATCGTCACCTACCGCCTGCACTATCAGGCCAACAAGGCAGGCGATGCCCGCCTCGGCCTGCTCCTCACCTCGCCCGCCAACAACGGCGTGCTCTCGGTGAAGTCTGTGCGCATCATCTCAACTACAGGACAACAGCCGCTCGCCGCGCCCGACATGACCGCCTATGCCGACGGCGAGAAGAAGGAAGTGCGCCTCCGCTGGTACAACCCCAACCGCGACACGGACGGCGCCATCATCTCCCGCCCCATGCAGGCACGCATCTATATGGACGGCCAAGAAATTGAAACCGTTGACAACCTCCAGCCTGGCGAAATGACGCTCCACACCCTGAGCCCCGCTTCGTTCAGCGGCAAGCACGAATTTGGCGTGGCCCTTGTCCTCGACGGACAAGTGAGCGACATCATCTCGCGCAGCCTCGACCTCAACGATTTCAAGGGCGAAATGGTGGAATTGCTGGCTTTCTCCCTCGCCCAGAAAACGGACTTCGGGGCTTGGAAGGTGGAGAACGTGGACCTCGGCACCACCTGGGCCTACGACTATGGTTCGGTGTATATGGGCTATGCCAGGACGGCCGACGACTGGCTCTTCACGCCCGTTGCCAACCTCGAGCAGGGCAAGCGCTACATCCTGACCTATGAGGCCAAGACCAGCATGAATTATCCCGCCACCTTCGATGTCACCGTAGGTACGAGCCAGAGTTCCGACACGCATACGCAGGTGCTCGCCACACAGAATGGTTTGGAGAAGAATGGCTATGGCACCTTCCAGACTCCCCAGTTTGAGGTCAGTGCTGACGGTGAATATTATTTTGGTTTCCACGCCACGGAGGTCAAGAACCAGTTGTCCATCCGCAACGTCAAACTGCAAGTGATGCAAGGCAGCACCACCGAAGCGGGCGAGGAGACTCTGCCCGTCTGGACGGCACCCGTTGACCCTGTGACGCTTGACACGCTCAATGCGGGCCTTACCGACAAGGTTCCCTACCACCAGCGTCTCTCTGCCGAGGGCGTGGAACTCTACGCCTCCCTCACCCACGCGCTTATCGACGAATACACCCTTGCCCCCAACGGTATCTACCACCTCGCTGAGGCCAAGAAGTACCAGCCGCAGTTGCAGGGCAAGCCCGACTTCCCCGCTGAATTTGCCGGTGGCCTCGTCTATCACAAGGGTCGCATCTATGCCAACGAATACATCCCCACGGGCAACTACCAGGAGGCCGTTCCCGTTTGGAAGGTCCTTGACGCAAAGACCCTGGAAGTCATCTCGCAAAACAACCTCAAGAGCAACTGCGAGAACACGACCATCTCTATGGCCTACTATACGCCGACCGACAAAATCTATGGCTTTGTGAAGGACTACACCGACACTTGGTTCGTAGAAATCAACCCTGCCGACGGCGAGATGCGCCGCATTGGCGACAAGATGGACCCCCACAAGCGCTTCCTGACCATCGGTAGCAACTACGAGGGCGACCTCTACGCCATCTACCTCAAGGAGAACTACCAGACGGGCGACCAGAGCATCTACCTCTGCCGCGTTGAGCCCACCGAAGGCAAGTTCTCCGAAATGGGTCTCATCCAGGGCGCCAACCTCATGGCCGATGACAATATATATAATATGAAGTATCGTCAGGCTCTGTTCTGCGACAACAGCACGGGCAAGTTCTACTGGATGTGCTGCGGTTCTAGCCTCGCTCTCGGCAGCCAGTACGCGCCCATCTACGAACTTGACCCGACCAATGCCGTAGCCACCCTGCGCACTTGGGCCACCAACGTCTATGCCATCAGCGGTGCCTATTTCGAGGAGCCTATGATGGAGTCGCCCGCCAGCATTGTCGACCTCACCTTCACGCCCACTAGCGAAGGTGCCACCGAGGGCGTCATCTCCTTCGCCCTCCCCGAGAAAAGTTACAACGGCAAGCCGCTCACGGGCACCGTACACTATGAGGTGACCGAGCCCGGCAGCGACGAGCCCATCGAATTTAGCGGCGACGGCCAGCCCGGCGAGGTCATCAACAAAACCATCGAAACTACCCAGGGTCTCCACACCCTCTCCGTAGTAGTGAGCAATGCAGCCGGCGCAAGCCCTGCCGTTGAGCGCAAGTTCCTCATCGGCTACGACCTCCCCGCAGCACCGCAAAACGTAGTGCTCACCGCCGAAGGCCGTCAGGCCACCGTGACATGGGAAGCCCCTGCCGCAGGTATCAATGGCGGTGTCTATGATGCCTCGAAACTGACCTACACCGTTATGCGCTTCCCTGGCTACGAAGTCGTGGCCTCGGGCCTCACCGAAACCACCTTCACCGAAACGCTGCCCGGCCAACTCAGCCGCTATGCCTACGGTATCTATTCCTGCCACGACGGCGAACCCATCAAGAATGCCTCCAGCAATATGATCGTCATCGGCGATGCGCTCCAGCCTCCCTACGGCGGCGTGTTCGAAGGCCTTGGTGATTTCTACAACTACTACACCATCATCGATGCCAACAACGATGGCTACACCTGGACCTACCACGAGGATTCGCACAGCGCATTCTATCCCTACAACTACGCCCAGGCAGCCAACGACTGGCTCATCTCGCCGCCCCTGCAGGTAGAGGAAGGCCGCGTCTATACCCTCATCTTCTCTGCCTTCTCCTCTCACAGCGAGTTCCTCGAGAGCATGCTCGTCACCTTCGGCTACGACCGCACGCCTGTGGACAACCGCCTCGTCCTCGACCTTGAAGAAGTCCCCGCTATGGACGAACAGGGAGGCATTGCCACCTACGAAGTGGATATGCTTGCCGAGCAGTCGGGCACCGCCTTCTACGCCTTCCAGTGCTACTCGCCCAAGTACTACGAGTACCTCTTCCTGCACAACATCCAGTTCAAGGACCGCGATGCCGACGGCGTCATCAGCGTCAAGAAGCACAACAGCACCTTCCTGGCCACCCTGCAGAAGGGCCAGCTGCTCCTCGTGAATCCCTCCGCCGCCTCCCTGCGCGTAGTCAACGCCAGCGGCCAGACGCTCCACACGACCAGCGAAGCCAACGCCCAACTCCCCTTGGCTCCTGGCATCTACGTAGTGACGGACGGCACGACCAGCCAGAAGGTAGTCATCAGATAATCCTCGCCTCGCGCGATAATTAACAAAGCACAAGCAGTGCCTGGAATCAGAAGCAGCCATGCTGCCAAAGGTTCCAGGCACTTTTGTTTTGTGTTCTCATTGCTAAGTAACGTGCGGTACTTTCACCTTACTCCGATTCCCTCGGTCCTTTCACGTTACTCCGATTCCTTCGATACTTTCACGTTACTCCCTTGACCTTGGGAACTAAGTTCCCGTTGAAACCAGGTCGCGCAGCGACTGATGAAACTGTTGGTCGCTCGCGCCCAAAGCCCGCCTCGTAATATACAACATCCCAACCCCCGTCTGCTGCAAATCGCTGCAAATTAACAATTGGAGGATTGTTGCGAAATGTTAACGCGATTTGGATTTCGGTGGAAAATGTTGTATCTTTGTCCTAGAAAGGAGGAGAGAGCCCTAAACACTGGGTTTCTCTCCTTTTTTCTAGGTTAAAAACGGCAAAAAAACGGTTGATTTACCT
>CAMBWV010000145.1 GCA_945871755.1 uncultured Bacteroidales bacterium | reverse complement strand
CGCAGACACAGGTTCTTACCACCGCCCGACGTATTGGAGAGCATCTCCATCACGTAGGCGTTGTTGAGCATACAGCTATTCAGAAGGAGCTTCTTCTGCGCTGTGGTCAGTTGTTCGTAGGAGGTGACGGGATTGCCGTCGGTGCCTACCCAACCCGAGGTACCATAAAATGCCGCGTACGCATCATCGCTGGCAGCAAAGATTGTTTTACTACCAGTCTTCGATAATACGTCCTTGTAACCTAGGTCCTCAATCAAACGAACCACTGTGGTGTAATTTCTAGCTTTCAATTCGCTGTAGATACTCCCGCCCAACTCTCTCGGCATCGTTTCGTCGAGGTCGTAATCGTCTGAGCAAGAATACGTAAGGCTGCCTATTGAAAGCAAGCACATTGCACCAAGCAATGATCTTCCCATTTTGTGAAAACGGTTTTTCATACGCATTAAATCATTAGTTATATTATTTTTTACATTTTTCGCGTAGGGGCGCAACTTGGTATAGTGGCAAAGTTAATGGATTTTTAATATCCACTTTACAAATGAGGCAGGAAAATCCTCAAACTTTAAGAACTTTTAAGTTTTACGACATTAAACCGAAAAGGCGGAACTGTTGTCGGCAGTCCCGTTTCGGCGATAGGTTGATTACAATCTGTCACAGCCAACCTGCATTTTTGATTGGCTAGGGCCTTTCGGCTTTATGGTTACTGGCAATCTGCCAGGATTTACTTACAATTCGGTCACAGCAATGCCTTCCACCTCAATGAGCCACTCGGGACGACAAACGCGGCCCATGACCATCGTTTGCGGGAGGTTGGGGAAGCGCAAGCGGAAATATTGGCGTACGGCTGCGATGTCGGCCATATCGCGCAGGTAGATAATGATGTGTTTCAGGTCGCCAAGGGTAGCTCCGCCGTCGTTCAGCAGCTTTTCCATGTTGAGCAGCAAGCGTCCAGCCTGTGTCACCACGTCGCCACGGTGCAGACATTCGCCGTGTTTGTCGATGCTGGCGGTGCCGGAGAGGAGGTGAACGCGCTGGCCTGCCACGCTGAAACTGGTGCCCCGCTCGAAGGCTACGCCATATTCATACGTGGGGTTGAGGTAGTCGAGGGCCTGAAGCTGCTTGATTTCGCCGTGGGCCAACTTTCCGCTCAGGAAGTCGATGGCTACGATGGTTTCGCGCTTTCCCGTTTCGCCGCCGATACCGGTCGAGGCAATGTAATGCGTATCGCGGGTCAGTCCCTCGCGCGCGAATAATATATTGCGTCCTCTCACGACGTCGGCATAGTGGCGGTCAATGTCGCGCACGTACAACCAGGTGCGCAGGCAGTTGTCGCGGAGGTTCAAACCCTGTTCCCTGAGCCAGTCGCAATGCTTCTGGAAGGCTACTTCGGTTTGCTGGCAACCGTCCTGCTCGCTCGCGGACAATCCTGTAAGGCGAATGGTCTGAAAATAAAGGGTATCGTTGTCAATCTGGGCCACCATTCGGTGGGGCGTACCGCTTTTTTGCAGGCGCTGTCCCTTGACAAACCACACCCAAAGGCTGATTTTCTCTCCTCCAACGGCGGGCTGTTCTATCACGCTGACGGCCCCCTCCTGCAAGGTTGCTTGATACAGAGGATGGGCTTCCCACGCCTGCTGCTGGTTGGCGGCATCGCTGAGATAGGCCCTACTGAACAGCAAGTCGCTCGCAGCCACGCTTTCAGACTCCATCCAGACATGCAACTGCTGCTGTACGGAGTCTAACTGCTGGGACAGGGTCTGCCCTTCTTTGGGATTGATTACTTGGAAGAGGAACATAATGGGCGGGAGCTTTGCTCCCTTTTATAGCGGGAGCTTTGCTCCCTTAGTTTCAACGCAGCCTGCGGCTGCTAGATTCAAGATTCAACGGTCGCTGCGCTCCCTAGTTTCAACGCAGCCTGCGACTGCTGGCTCGATTGTCTTGGCTTGGCGGGAGCTATGCGCTTTGAATCTAGATGTTATACTGGAATCAACCGCTTTCTTCTTTATTTACCCACCGTTCGGCTGCCACAAAGCGCCTTGGCCCTTGGTCTGCGCCAACAGTTTCTTGACCTTCTCCACAAATTCGTAGTTCTTCACGCCCCAATCTGGCGCGATGAGCAGGTCTTTGGGCGACTGCGAAGTAAATCTTTCAACGGCTATATCGGGACGCAGATGGTGGAGGAAGTCAACCACCAGCGCAGCGTATTCATCAATGCTATAAAGATGGAAGTCAGCGGGTTGCTGGACGTACTGGCGGGCCATGGCTGTGCCTTTTACGATTTGCAACTGGTGCAATTTGAGCACGTCAATGGGAAATCGGCTCAGCACTTCGGCATGGCGGATCATCTGGGTGCGACTTTCGCCAGGCAAACCTAGGATGAGGTGAACGCCTATGGGGATGCCTCGCGCGGCGGTGCGCTGAATGGCATCGGCTGCACAGGCGAAGTCGTGGCCGCGATGGATGCGGCGCAAGGTCTCGTCGTCTGTACTCTCCACGCCGTACTCTATCAGCACAAAATACTGCCGATGCAGCGTGGCGAGATAGTCCAGCAGTTCATCGCTCACGCAGTCGGGCCGCGTACCAATGACGAGGCCGCGCACGCGGTCCACTGCCAGGGCTTCTTCGTAGAGTGCTTGCAAGTGCGTCAGACTATCGTACGTATTGGTATATGCCTGAAAATAGGCCAGATAGTCCATCGCGGGATATTTCTTGGCGAAGAATCGCTTGCCGTCTTCCAACTGCCGTGTGACGCTCCGCGGGTCGGCGGAGTAGTTGGGATGGAAACTCTGGTTGTTGCAATAAGTGCACCCGCCCCACCCTACTCTTCCATCACGATTGGGACAGGTAAACCCTGCGTTGACCGTCAATTTCTGCACCTTGCCCTCAAAATATCGGGACAGGAACTGCGAGAAATCTTTGTACAAGTGTTTCATAAATAGAGAGTGAACACCCATCTCATCAATACCGCGGGCGCACCATGTACACCTCGGGAAACTGGATGTCCTAGGCTGCATTGCCAACAGGGGTTTACAATTTTCGTGCGGCAAAAATACAAAATGAAAAGTCAGTCGCCAACCTTTTTCTCACATTCTTCGCGTTCTCAACATGTTTTTTTAATTATTCTAGCTATCGCTTTGCTAATTCGGAATATATACCTACATTTGCCACAAATCATGTTTCACCCCCTGTGTCCCGCGGGCATTCGTCCCTTCTTATCCGCCGCGCGGGCACAGCTAAACCCCTTATTTGCCTATTGACTGACATTACGCTAAACCAATACCAATAGACGTAATGAATCTTCTCAATCAATACGATGATGATCGTTTGGTGACGCTGTATATGGAAGGCCAGGACGAGGCTTTCGATATTCTTATTGCGCGCCACAAGGACAGACTCTACTCCTATATATTATTTATGGCCCAACAGAATGCGGACCTGGCGGACGACCTCTTCCAGGAAACGTTCATGAAGGCTATTTTCCAGATTCGCCAGGGCAAATATACGGCCCACAACCGCTTCTATTCCTGGATTTCCTGCATTGCCCACAACCTGATGGCCGACCACCATCGCCAGGACACGAGCGCGCAGTTCGTCTCGGACGATGAAATCAACATGGAGGTATATAATGCAGCCACGTTCTACGATACGGACGTTGATCAACAACTGACCAATGAGCGCACGCTGGAAAACCTGAAATACCTCGTCTCCTGCCTCTCGCCTGAGCAACAGGAGATCATCGAGCAGCGTTTCTACAAGAATATGACGTTCAAAGAAATCGTGGAACAGAACCATATCAACATGAACACGGCCTTGGCCCGCGCCTCCTATGCCTGCCAAAACATACGCAGGCTGGCTGCCAAAATGGGTATTTCCATGGAGTGGTACTAACCTCCCAGGCCGACCCTTTCCGCCCCTCGTAATATAACACACGCGAGGGGCTCGCTGCTGCAAATCGCGTCTTTTCACATTTCATAAAACGTTGCGAAATGTTAAGACGATTTGCTTTTCGCAGAAATATTTTGTATATTTGTATAGCGAAGAGGAGAAAGCCCGCAAACACAGGGTTTTCTCCTCTTTTTTGGCCCAAAAATATGGTTGTTTTTGCTCAGAGATAAAAATTTTTCTCGGTGCGGGCGAAAAATTTCTCGGTGCGAGCGGAAATTTTCTCGGTGCAGTTGGTGCACACATCAGCCTTCCCGAATTTTTTCGGGCCTCATAATCATAAAAGATATTAAAGTTTTTCGGGCAAAAAAAATGGTTTTTTGGTAGATTCTACAGATTTGCTGGTGATATTTTTGGTAACTACTCAGGTCATCGTTGCCATTTCATCGGTGAGAAATGTACCGCACCTTGCTTGCAAGGTGTGAGTAAGGAGTTCGTACTCATTGCCAAGGCCAATGGAGTAACGTGAAAGT
>CAMBWV010000144.1 GCA_945871755.1 uncultured Bacteroidales bacterium | reverse complement strand
CACCTCTGAGAACGTACACCCAGCATCTGGATAATCCGTGGTTAGTATCCTTGCTCGTAATAATCAGAAGAATCAGAGAAATTCGCAATCAGAAACCCAATACCTCCGCAATCACAAGCTCCTCGTAATATAATACACGGCGAAGGCTCGCTGCTGCAAATCGCTGCAAATCTACGTTTGATGGAGTGTTGCGAAGTGTTAACGCGATTTGGATTTCGCGGGAAAATGTATTATCTTTGTATTAGCGAAGAGGAGAGAGCCCTAAACAAACGGGTTTTCTCCTCTTTTTTGGCCTAAAAAAAGGGATTTTTACCTCAGAGATAGAAATTTCTACATTACTGAGAAAATTTTTTCTTGGAGTTTGCGGATTTTTTCTCCGTAATATAGGTGCGCGCGGAAGTCTTTGCTGTTCTTTTCTCGGCCTTGAAATATAAAAAGAGTTAAAGTTATTTCGCTAAAAAAAATTCCAAACCGCAAGCCCTTGCTCATCAAATTCCCCGACCATGAGGATTTTGAGATCTTGGAGACTGCTGACGGCATCATTCAATGTCAATGCCCATTTTCTGTATTCCTTGCTGAGGATATGAAAAAACTGAGTTTATCTTTTGGTCACGTGGTGTCCTTTGCTTACCTTCGCAAGTTGGAATAAAAGTATCATTCATCAGCTTGCCCATGACACTACCTCCCAATCCTATTGACGACTTCGACATCATTACTATTCTGGGGCCGACGGCTTCGGGTAAGACCCGCTTGGCGGCTCGCCTGGCCGCGCTGTGGGATGCCGAAATTATCAGTGCCGACAGCCGACAGGTGTATCGCCAGATGGATTTGGGCACTGGTAAGGACTTGGAGGATTATGTGGTGGATGGGGTGCGCGTGCCTTGCCACCTTGTTGATATTGCAGAGCCTGGCACGAAGTATAATCTGTATCAGTATCAGCAGGACTTCCTGGATGCTTACACGGATATCAAGGCGCGAGGCCGTCGCGTGATATGCTGTGGCGGTTCGGGATTGTACGTGGAGAGTATCCTGCGTGGTTATCGCCTCAGTCCTGTGGAGCAGAATCCCGAGTTGCGTGCTCGTTTGGCAGGCAAGACCTTGGACGAATTGACAGAAATATTGCGCTCCTATCGCCCCCTGCACAATACCACCGATACAGATACCTGTGCGCGCGCCATTCGGGCCATTGAGATAGAGGCTTGGAACGCAGAGCATCCTACGCCCGAGCGGCCCTTCCCCGAACTGAGCAGTCTGACGCTCGGTGTGGAGGTGGACCGCGAGACGCGTCGCAACCGCATCTCGCGCCGCCTGCGAACCCGACTCGAGGAAGGTATGCTCGACGAGGTGCGTGGACTGCTGGCGCAGGGCATACCCGCAGAGGACCTTATCTATTACGGATTGGAGTACAAGTATCTGACCCTTTGCGCCACCAGTCAGTTGTCGTACGATGAAATGATTCGACAGTTGGAAATCGCTATCCATCAATTTGCCAAACGTCAGATGACGTGGTTTCGCGGTATGGAACGCCGCGGCGTGACTATCCATTGGGTGCAGCCCGCTGCTGCCGACCAGCCGATAGAAGACTGGGTGGCTAGCCAAATCCTTCCATTGTTTACCCCACAAGAGAAAGGATAACTTTCGCTCCAATCAACCCTATTTCTAGAACCAACTATAGCCCCAATAAGTATGTCCTGGAGTATCATCTATTGCCCCAACGAAGGCGGCCATCGTCGCTGGAAGAAGATACGCCGCTACCTTGATGAGCGCGGTGTAGATTACGACTACGTACAAAGCGACGGACCTGGCGCTGTGGAGCGTCTGGCTTCGATGATGGCGCGCCATGGAGCACGGAATATCATTGTGGTGGGCGGCGATGCAGCCTTGAGCCATGCCCTCTGTGGTATTGTGCGCAGCGGTGTGCCTCGCGAGGAATGGCCGCGCCTGGGCGTCATCCCTGGCGGTTATGGCAACGACTTTGCTCGCTATTGGGGGATGGAATTGGGGCGTTACAAGGAAACGATTGACCATCTCATCCAAGAGCGCGTACGCCGTATAGATATAGGTGTGCTCCGCATCCTGCCCAATACGGCTGTGCCTACCAAGCGCGCGGCTTATCGTGAGCTGGCCATGCGCATCGGAATGGTGCGCGAGCGCGTTGAACCCTTACAAGAGGAATACTTCTTGAATTGCCTGAATATCGGGACAGTAGCCTCTATCGTAGATTTCCATAGAAGTGTAGCCAAGGTGGCTAGCAAAATGTGGGGACTGCACCCGCTGGCCTACCTGTTTGGCACGATTACGATGCTGTTTCGCAGGAAGCGTTTCCACTATACGTTCTCTACGGGTGGCGAGCACATCGACCGCCACGGCATGACCCTCTGTATCGGTTCGGCTCATGGCTACGGGCAAACGCCCAGCGCTGTTCCCTACAACGGCCAGCTCGACCTGAGCCTCGTGTCGCATCCTCGCCTGACGCACCTCTTCCACGGCTTATGGTTGCTCTACACAGGGCGTTTCCTGGGTCATCGCGGTGTGAGCGTTTGGCGCAGTCGGCACATTCGTTTCGATGAAGGCGTGCGCCATGCGCCGATGAGCCTTGATGGTCGCGTGATAGCAACGCCTGAGGGCCCGTTTGAAGTGACCATTCTCCCCGAGGCTATTGATTTCCTGTATTAACAGGCGACCCAAGTGCGTAGCCTTCCTAAATATTTTACAAAACTAGAGGCAGGATTTTCTGTCAGTAACTAACTATATAGCAATCAAATATCCGAAGTGAATCTAGCACAACTACATAAAGGGCAGACCGCATATATTGCCACCGTTCAGGGCGGTCCATCCTTCCGTCTCCGACTGGAGGAGATGGGATTCGTGCCTGGACAGGAGGTAACCTGTAGCTACAGTTCGCCCCTCGGCACCCCCATCGTTTATGCCATGTTGGGACAGAAGGTGGCCCTGCGTCGCAGCGAAGCCCTTCAAATTAGCATTGCTCCAACCATGAGCGAGGCTCTAGCCGCTAGTGAAGGAAGCACGGCAGACCAAGTGTCCGCGTGGCAATATGCGGGTGGCGGCGCCAGTGGTCAACGAGCGATGAGTTGCGATGCCACCCACTGCCGCGGATGCAGTGCCTGCGGTCACGGCAACCAAGGAGCGGAAGAAGAACCAGTGGAAGGTGAGTTGACGCTCGCCCTGATAGGCAACCCTAACTGCGGCAAAACCGCCTTTTTCAATGTGGCCAGTGGTAGCCATGAGCGCACGGGCAACTACGCTGGTATCACCGTAGGCAGCGTGGTACGTCGCACGAATTTTGAAGGACATCCCCTGCGCATCATCGACCTGCCAGGCACCTATTCTCTCCGCGCCTTTAGCCCCGAAGAAGCTTTTGTGGCCAACGAACTCAGCAAGGGGAATATAGATGTCATTATCAATGTGCTCGACGTGACGAACCTGGAGCGCAACCTGCTACTCACCCTTCAGTTGCAGGCCAAAGGCATCCCCATGGTCGGCGTCTTGAATATGTACGACGAGTTCCAGCAGAGCGGAAGTCAGTTGGACGTAGAGAAATTGGCCGAACGTCTGGGCATGCCTCTCGTTCCGACTGTAGCCAGCAAGGGAAAGGGTGTGCAACAGGCATTGCGCGAAGCCATCTGTTTGGCACATCAATCGGCAAGTCGTCAGGCGCAAGAAACAACTACGCAACCGCTTGCTTTTCAAACTTCTGCCGCTCTACAGTCAAAGGGAAGGTCTAGCGGTGTATCGGCAAGGCCGCAAGTCAGGAAAGCCGTGGCAAAGCCCGAACAAGCAGACCCCCATGCGGCCGTCCACGCCCTCTTGGACGGTATCTACGAAATTCGCGAGGGTAGGGCACATCGCCTCACGGCATGGGCAGACCGCTGGGTGGTAAGTTCACCGCTCGGCTACTTGCTCTTCATCCTGTTGATGGGATTCATCTTCTACGCCACCTTCTCCTTGGGTGCCTATCCGATGGATTGGATGGACAGCGGTGTGCAAGCCTTGGCCGATTGGCTCAATAGCGTACTGCCGCAAGGCATGGTGCGCGATTTGTTGGTAGATGGTATTATCGGTGGCGTGGGTAGCGTCATCGTGTTCCTACCTAATATATTAATATTGTATTTCTTCATTTCCATCCTTGAAGATTCCGGCTATTTGTCGCGCGCCGCCCTTTTGGCCGACCCGTTGTTCCGTCGCATCGGACTACATGGGAAATCCTTCGTGCCCATGCTGATGGGCTTCGGTTGCAGCGTGCCCGCCGTGATGGCCACGCGCACCATTGAAAACCGCAAGAGCCGCTTGATGACCATGATGGTGCTCCCCTTCATGTCGTGTTCGGCGCGCCTGCCCGTCTATACCATTCTGAGTGCCGCCTTCTTTCCCGACCATGCCGCGCTGGTGATGCTT
>CAMBWV010000143.1 GCA_945871755.1 uncultured Bacteroidales bacterium | reverse complement strand
AGTTCGCACACCTACTATGGCCTCTGCCCCGAGCGGCTCGGCGCGCACGCATTCTCCGCGGCCCAGATTTCCCAGACGCTTCAGTACGACGACTACCTCCTCCATCATTATCCCTTCGACAGCCTCCGCACAGTCGTCCTCCCCATCTCCGACTTCACGCTCTACGAGCATCTCGAGGACGGTGCAGACTGGTATTGGGCCAACCGCTACCGCCTCTATATGGACTGCGACATTCACGCACGTGGCAGTGTCTATGATTGGGAACTGACGGCCTTCAAGCCCTTTTGCGAAAAGCTCAAGAGCCTGTGGCAACCGCCACAGATGGAGTGGAGCGAGATGGGACAGGGCCTGGAATATCGCATTGAGCGTCGCAGCCCCGACTGGGACGAAGGCGAAAAGGCCGCCCAGCGCAACCGCTACGAAGACTTCTCGTCCGCCCCGCGGCAAATGGCACATCTGGAAAGCATTGCCGCTTTCTGTCATGCCCACCACGTGCGTCTGTGGCTCATCTCCACGCCCTTGCGCCCCTCCTATCGCGCTGCCATCCTGCCCGCCCAAGAGGAGGATATGCAACGGCGTCTGCGGCATTTCCTCCACCGTCATCCCGCGGTGCACTACGTAGATTTCCGCACCGATGCCGACTTCACAGCAGCCGATTTCTTCGATGCCGACCATCTCAACCAGGACGGGGCGCGCAGGTTGTCGGACAAGTTGTTCCGCCTCCTTGACCAATCCAATTCCTAGCGCAGCGCCTAGGTGCTAATGCCCAAAAAAAACGAAAGGAAATTTTGCTCCCCCGTTGAATAATCCTACCTTTGCATGCTGCAAAACCCAACGAAATAGTATAAACCATGAGTAAAGAGAAAATCATATTGACTGGCGACCGTCCTACGGGCCGACTGCATATCGGCCACTATGTGGGTTCGCTCCGCCGCCGTGTGGAATTGCAGAACTCGGGCGAGTTCGACAAGATATTCGTCATGATTGCCGATGCACAGGCCCTCACGGACAACGCCGACAATCCCGAGAAGATTCGCCAGAATGTCATTGAGGTGGCCCTCGACTACCTATCTGCGGGTCTCGACCCCGAGAAGACGCACATCTTCATCCAGAGTGCCGTGCCCGAACTGACGGAACTGGCCTTCTACTATCTCAACCTTGTCAGCGTGCAGCGTCTCCAGCGCAATCCGACCGTCAAGACGGAGCTGGAGACGCGTAAGTTTGAAGGCGGCACGCCCACGGGTTTCTTCTGCTACCCCATTTCGCAGGCTGCCGACATCACGCTGTTCAAGGCAACCACCGTGCCCGTAGGCGAGGACCAGAAGCCGATGCTCGAACTCACCAACGAGATTGTGCGCCGCTTCAACCACATCTACGGCGAAACTCTCGTGGAGCCTCAAATCATGCTGCCCGACAATAGCGCGTGCCTCCGTCTGCCCGGCACGGACGGCAAGGCGAAGATGTCGAAGTCGCTGGGCAACTGCATCTACCTGTCCGACACGCCCAAGGAGCTCAAGAAGAAGGTTAACAGTATGTTTACCGACCCGCTTCACTTGAATATTGAAGACCCTGGCCACCTCAGCGGCACCTACACCGATGCCGAGGGTGAGGAGCACGAATACCAGAACACCGTCTTCGTCTATCTCGATGCTTTCTGCCAGGACAGCGACTTCGAGAAGTTCCTGCCCGACTACAAGAATCTGGATGAGATGAAGGCGCACTACCAGCGCGGTGGTCTGGGCGACGGCACTTGCAAGAAATTCCTGCTCAACGTGCTCAACGACCGCCTTGAGCCCATCCGCCAGCGCCGCAAGGAGTACGAGCAGAACATCCCTGCTGTGTATGAAATCCTCAAGCGCGGCACGGAGGAAGCCCGCCGCGTGGGCGCGCAGACCCTGGCCGAAGTGCGCCACGCCATGCGCATTGACTACTTCGAGGACGAGGAACTGATTGCCGAGCAGGCCAAGCGCTATTCGCAGAAGTAACGCGAGCGTCCTCATTGAAAACGCAATGTACCGCACGTTGCTTGCAACGTGTGGCCCAGTGAAAATGGCACTAATAGATTCCATATTCCACTGAGCCACACGTTGCGAGCAGCGTGCGGTACATTGCATATCTGCTGAGGGGCGCCCTCAAAGTTTCCATATACGGTAAGGTGCGATGCCAAGACGTGCCCCCTTTCTGTTGCCTTAGATACCTTAGTCCTTCAAGCAGCCAATGGGTACAACCAGCACGCCATCTTCGGGGCGCTTGTACGCGTAATTGCCTACACCTGTGAGCACCATGAGGAAGGCAGGCTTCTTCATCTTTGTGGTGTCCAGTTTGCTGGCCAATGCTTGGAGGTTGTGGGCTCCCTCATTAATAAGGTCGTTACATCCCAGCTTGATTTCAATCAGGCCGAAAGAGCCATTTTCCAGATGTACTACGGCGTCGCACTCCAGATTGCATTTGTCGCGATAATGATAGACGGTACCGCCCAGCGCATCGGCGTACACACGAAGGTCGCGGATGCAAAGGGTCTCAAAGAAGAGGCCGAAGGTGTTGAGGTCGTTGACGAGGTCTTCGGGACCCAGGCCGAGAGCGGCAACGGCCATGGAGGGGTCAGTGAAATACCTTGTGTCGGAAGTCCGGATGGCCGTTTTTGAGCGCAGATTGGGATTCCATGCCAAGGCGTCTTCGATGACGAATATCATCTTCAAAGCCTTGATGTAGGAATAGATGGTGTTCTCGCTCAGGTTATCACTCTCGTTGGCGCGGATGTCGGCTAGTATAGTACCCGCGCTAGCCTGCGCCCCTTGATTCCTAGCATACGAACGCATCAATCGCTTAGTAAGTTCTGGGTCGCGCTCTACGTCATCCACCCTCGATACATCATACCGACAGACGGCCTCATAATATTCCTTGGCTTGGAGCAGGGCGGCTTTTCGGTTGGTCTTGAGCGTTGCCTTTGGCCAGCCCCCTCTACAGGTTAGGAAGGCCAACTGGTCAATGTCGATATTGCTCGTGCCATCAATGGTGTCGGTGTTTCGGAAGAGCGCGCCCAGGCTGACGTCGCCCGACGATTCGCCCGATTCCCATAAACTCATTGTACGTAGTTTCAACCACGCCATACGGCCTGTTCCAGAGTGGAAGATGTTGTCCTGTTTGGGCGGAACGGCAGAGCCTGTCAGCATAAACTGCCCGTCTTCGTCTCTCTTGTCCACTTCATTTCGGACAGCATCCCAGAACTGGGGAGCCAACTGCCATTCGTCAATAAGCCTAGGGGTTTCACCTTCCAAGAGGCGCTTGATGTTTGTTTGCGCCATCGCGAGGTTCTGGCTTTTCGTGTCGGGGTCGGCCATATACAGGATGCTATTAGCTTGCTGGCTGGCTAATGTGGTCTTACCGCAATATTTGGGGCCCTCAATGAGAACGGCTCCCATGGCCTCCAGTTTATCTGCCAAAAGTAGGTCGGCTATTCGCTTTTTATACTCTTTCATATTGATTCATTCTTGTTTGACTGCAAAGATAATGCTTTTTCTTGAAAATCAAGTATATTGCAAAAGTAAATGTGGCATTTGGCCGAATTTTGATGTGGCATTTGGCCGAATTTTGATGTGGCGTTTGGCCGAATTTTGATGTGGCATTTGGCAGAATTTTGATGTGGCATTTGGCTTTTTGGGAGACTTGCAACGAGCTCGAAAGGGACAGGGAGTATAAATTGGAGGGATTAGAATCATTGGGGGTGTGACTCTAGGGGCTTTTCGGGGGCTCCCACACTCTTTCACGCCCTTCCAGAACGCTATTTTTGAAATAATTACTAGAGAATTTTGGGAGTTACGAAAATAATTTCTAACTTTGCAGGCCGAAAACCCATAGGCCCTTGTGCTTTGTGGGGGAATCGCTATCCCGAAAATAAATAATAAAACAGCATAGAAGACAATGAAAAGAACATTCCAACCTCACAACAGAAAGAGAAACAACAAGCATGGTTTCCGTCAGCGTATGCAGACCGCAAACGGCCGCCGCGTATTGGCTGCCCGCCGCGCTAAGGGTCGTAAGAAGTTAACCGTTTCCGACGAAGTTCATGGCAAGAAGTAATCAGGCGCGCGCTTGATACTGCTTTCCCATCCGTCCTGCCGTTTCCGCTGTGGCTGTGAAGCCCGCCAGTGTGTCGCCCCCAGCCTATTGTGGGCTGCGCGCAGGATGTTGTGAAGATGCGGAACGTTTTTATCGACACAATCATACGAATAGTCCTCACCGACATACTTGTCGTTGAGGACTATTTGCGTTTCTGGGTAACTACTCAGGTGGTTGCAGGGTAATGTACCACACGTTGCTCGAGGGCGTGTGGCTCAGCGATATTGGGCGTATGGCCGAGGTGAGAAATGTACCGCACCTTGCTTGCAAGGTGTGAGTACGGAGTTTGTACTCATTGGTTGTGT
>CAMBWV010000142.1 GCA_945871755.1 uncultured Bacteroidales bacterium | reverse complement strand
CTGCTCCTGGTTTGCGCCAGGGCGTGGTGTACAACACGGGCGAGGTGTTTCAGTTTCGCGTGGCCATACTCATCACGCCCATTGTTCTGGACGAGTTTATGACCGACGGCGTGCTGGACAAGCAGAAGGTGTACGACTTCTGGGACAATGCCGAGCGCACCATCAACGCTTACTACCGCAACGACGTGGGCATTGAGATAAAGGTGCTGCGCGACGACCGCCTCATCATGACCGAAAACACCACGGGGTTTGAGATTTACAGCGCAGGCATCCCCAATGCAAATGTGGGTACGAAGATACTCGATGTCCTGCTGACCAACGAAGCATACGACGTGGGCATTATGATTACCAAGTCGGCGGGCGGACTGGCGGGCAAGGCTTCGCTGGGCGGTGCTTCCTCGCCCTACAGAAAGGGCGATGCTTTCGCCATGTCCAACTATACGACCATTGCCCACGAATTGGGTCACCTCTTCGGTGCGACCCATGCCCACGAAATCGGCGATGGCGACTTCACCGAGCCCGGCAAGGGGCAGAGCATCATGAGTTACGGCGCACCGCGCGACTTCTTCTCCGTGAGTAGCATTCGCCAGATGCGCAACCTCCTCAAGAACCTCAATATCTACACCAACGCCGACCGCACGGAAAAGGACCTGACGCGCAATAGCGACGTGGCGGGCACCAACATCGTCTATGCTTACAAGGAGACGGGCACGCAGCCACAGTTGGATGCCGACCTGATTCGCCAGGAATACGTGGTCACCCTCGGCAGCAACTTCCAGTTTTACCTGCCCCTGAACAATGGTGAGGCTTACGATGACGGCGAGGTGATGTATTGCGTTCACGGCCACGACATCGGCAGCGAACTCTCGGCCAACGCCTTGCGCTCCATCGTCAAGCCAACGGCCTCAAACAATGTCATGTTTCACAAGCGTTGGGCCAACCCCGCCACGCTCACACCCGGCGTGCCCGAGAGCCAGTATGCCGAGCCCAATTCGGGCGATTCGCGTGTGGGTAAGTTTCAGTTTGCCCTGGCCGCCCACCACCATTCCCTCTACGACAGCCGCTATTGCAACATACGCATCGTTCCTGGCGAGGCATTTACGGCAACGATACAGAGCCCGACAAACTTCAACCTGTTTCGCCCTGGCCGCGAACTGCAATTGGCATGGACACCGCAGACCGACATCTACGGTGAGAACAGCCGTGTGCGCATCCTCCTGAGCGATGACTACGGCCAGACCTTCCCCTACGTGCTGGCTGACGACCTGCCCAATACGGGTGCGTGGACGGGTGTCCTTCCCTACTTGGAGATTGGCAAGAAACCCTACTACAGTTATGCCGAACCCGTTGCGGGCGGTATGATCAAGGTAGAGATTATCGGCGAGGCCGTCTATGGACTGACCAACAACAATGCGCCGTTCTACAGTACGGGTTCCAGTTATACGATTGGCGGCGGAGGTTTCACGCTGGCGCTGACCGATGCCCGCTATCAGTTCCGCGAGAAGACCACAGGCGCAGCCGCCCCCACACCATTTATCCGCGTGAGCAGTCGCGAGGAAGTGCCCGCCATGCCCACCCTGGAATGTTACCGAAACGCCTCCACCTATGCCACCACGGCGAAGCAAACCGAAGAGGGCGACATCATCCGCCGCACCTGGACCGCGACTATCAGCGGCACGCCCTACACATATACACAGGTTATCCAACTGCCCAGCGAGAAAGCCGCCGATGCCGGATTGGTGCGCCAACTGTGCGATGCCTCCAGCGAATTGGCCGACCTCGTGCGCCACGAGGGCGAGGTGGGTTATCCCCTGCTGAGCCTGCCCGCCATGCAGGCCGTCAAGCAGTACTACACGGACGTGTATGACGCCGATGGCTTCCTGCGCGCCGACTATGATGGTGAAGCCGCTACTGAATTGCTGGCCGCCCTCGACGTGCTGCACAACCTGGCCGATGACCAGATACGCTATCCCGAAGAAGGTCGCTACCTCCTCCGCTCCTACCAGGCACCGCCCGCAGGCATACCTTATTATTATTACGCGCGCGAGGACGGCGAAGAAGGCGAGGAGAGTTGGACCACGGACAATGGCGCGTCCGTTGTGCTCACCCTCACGCGCAGTGGCGACTACTACACCCTGAGTGACGACCAAGGACGTATGCCCTACCTCGGCGGACTGACCAACACGTATCGCGACTGCCGCCTAGAGCCTGGCTACACCTGGGGCTCGTTCACCCTGCTCAGTCACATCCGTTGGGCCGCACAGCTGAGCCGCAGCGGTAGCACCTTCTCGCTCAACAATTACTATCCCGACAACCCCCGCTCGTATCGTTGCAACAACAACGACAACGTCATCGTATCGTCCGACTTCCAGTTCGTTCCCGTGGTGGAGAACACCCTGCCGAGTGATGGCCTCTACCGCCTGCGCTCGCGCGATGCAGGCCGCTACCTGACGCTGCCTGCCGACAAGGCAACGGGCAAGGCTATGCGCCTGGCCGCCACGCCCTCGGCCGAGAATATCTTCTTCGTGGAGAGCGGTCGCCTCTTGAGTTACGCCACGGGCTACTACGTGCAGAATGCACAGCATGCGGCCCTGGGCAACGCCACCGCCTTCACCCTCAGCGCGCATCCCACCGAGCCCGACTGCTATGCCCTCGAGACGGGCGGCAGTTACCTGCGCGGACGCTCGCTCGGCGTGGAACTGGTGACGTACAATACGGACGCGACCACGGCTTGGGAACTCGTGCCCGTCAGCACCCTGCCCGTGAGTGTTAGTGCGGCAGGCTATTCCACGCTCTACACACCGCAAACGCTAGCCCCCGCAGCGGGCAGCGGATTCCAGACATACACGGCGCGCTATGACGAGACGGCCCACGCCTTCCGCCTCAACGAGGTCACGGAGGTGCTGCCCGCCCGCCAAGGATTGGTCATCAAGGCACCGCAGGGCGAATACCACCTACCCGTGGTCAGCACAACAACCACCGCCACCAGCGACCTCAGCGGAACGCTGGCAACGACAGCCGCCACGGCCGACCTCTTCACCCTGCAGATGGGCACGGAAGGCATCGGTTTCTACCGCTTTGCCAACGACAACGCGGGCAATACGGACGGCCTCCTGCTGCAAGGCTTCAAGGCATATTGGCAAGCGCCCACTGGATTCGCCACCGCAGGCCTCCGCTTTATCTTTGACGAGGGCGACGTGACCACCGTCACCGCAGCACCAACGCAGTCGGCCACCAATGATCCTGTCTACGACCTCGCGGGTCGCCGCGTGAATCAGATGCAGCGCGGATGCTACATCGTAGGAAGAAAAATTTATTTAATTAGGACTTAGGAATTGCCATCCAATGAGGATGAACTCCAAAAATCCTATCCAAATCCCATCTCCAATCCTCTAAAAATCCTCTCCAATTCCTCTCCAATCCTCTAGAATCCTCTAGAATCCTCTAGAATCCTCTCCAACTCCGAAAATGATTGGTGAAAATTGGCGAGATAAGAAGATAATTAACCCCTTCCCCTTTGCAGGAATCAGAAAAAAATGTAATTTTGCAGCCGATTTGTCTGAGACAATGGGGAAAACCCCTTGCGGCCGCCCCTGCGTGTGATGGCGAATTAAGCAAAACACTTAATTTATAGTAACACAAAATTCAAAAAAACAATGAGAGAATTTTCTATCAATGGTAGCGTTCGCGCTATCGTCGGCAAGAAAGCCACCAAGGAAGTTCGCAAGAACGGCCTAGTTCCCTGCGTGATGTACGGAGAAAAGCGTGACGAAAACGGTCTGCCCGTTGCAACTCACTTCGTAGTAAACGAGAAGGAAATCAACAAGATTTACTTCACCCCTCACGTATATCTCGTGAACATCAACATTGACGGCGTAGAGCACAAGGCTATCGTAAAGGAAGTACAGTGCCACCCCGTGAAGGACAACGTGCTCCACGTTGACTTCTATGAAGTAGTTGCCAACCGTCCCATCGTTGTCGGTGTGCCCATCGCACCCAAGGGTCTTGCTGAAGGTGTACGCGCCGGTGGTAAGCTCATGGCTATGATTCGCAAGATCAACGTGAAGGCTACCTACGACCTCATCCCCGAAAAGTTGGATATCGACGTGACCAGCCTCGGCCTCGGCAAGAGCATCAAGGTGGGCGACCTCAGCTTTGAAGGTCTCGAACTCGTTACTCCCAAGGAGGTTATCGTATGCACTGTCAAGATGACCCGTGCCGCTATGGGTGCACTTGCTGCTGCCAACAAGGGATAATACATTGACTGCATAAGCGGCGCGGTGGCTCATTAGCCACCTCCGCAAACATACTTAACGAGCAAACGAGTTAACAGGCGTGATAGCATTCAGCCTTGTTAACTCGTTTACTTTTGGTAGGTTCTATAAATTAGCTTGCGATGTATTTGCGGCTATCGTGCCGTAGGTTT
>CAMBWV010000141.1 GCA_945871755.1 uncultured Bacteroidales bacterium | reverse complement strand
TGTGTCACGACCGACCTCTCGGGCTTCGGACAATGGGTGAACGAAGTGCTGGGTCACGAAGGCACCATCGAGGACGGCGTGCAGGTGATTCATCGCACGGATATGAACTACTTTGAATCCGCTGCCGAAGTGTGCGCCACCATCCGCCGCCTGCTCAACACGCCTGCCAAAGAGCGTGCTGCCATGGGCAAGGGTGCTGAAGCCTTGGCCAAGAAGGCGCTCTGGAAGAACTTCATCCACTATTATTACGAGGCATACGCCTTTGCGCTCAACCGCAAGAAATAAGGCCAAGCCTTCCTCCCCTAACTGCATATTTACAAACCCCAGCCGCCCTCGCGACGGCTATATATTCACAAACCAATGAACGTTAAAGTTAGTAATGCGAACGTGCCTACGTGGAAGACGATTACCGTCAAGAGCCATATCCCCGAGGCACTGAAGAAATTGGACGAGATCGCTCACAACCTCTGGTGGACTTGGAACACCGAGGGCCGTGAACTCTTCCGCAGCCTCGACAAGGAGCTCTGGAAGAAGGTTGATCAGAACCCCGTAGAACTGCTGAGCAAGATTAGCTACAGCCGTCTGAAGGAAATGTCGAAGGATGCCGAGCTCATCGCCAAGATGGACAAGGTCTATGCTGCCTTCCGCAAGTACATGGACGAGAAGCCCAACGACAAGCGTCCTTCTGTGGCCTACTTCTGCATGGAGTACGGTCTCAACCACATCCTCAAGATTTACTCTGGCGGTCTCGGCGTGCTCGCCGGCGACTACCTCAAGGAGGCTTCCGACTCCAACGTAGATATGTGCGCTGTCGGCTTCCTCTATCGCTATGGTTACTTTACCCAGACGCTTTCGATGGATGGCCAGCAGATTGCCAACTACGAAGCACAGGATTTCGACCGTCTGCCCATCGAGCGCGTGCTCGACGCCAATGGCAACCAGGTCATCGTAGAAGTGCCCTACCCCAACTTCACCGTTTATGCTTCTCTCTGGCAGGTGAACGTGGGTCGTATCAAGCTCTACCTGCTTGACACGGACAACGAAATGAACTCTGAGTACGACCGCCGCATCACCCACGCCCTCTATGGTGGCGACTGGGAAAACCGTCTGAAGCAGGAATACCTGCTCGGTATCGGTGGTATGCTTGCTCTCCAGAAGCTGGGCATCACCAAGGACGTTTACCACTGCAACGAAGGTCACGCTGCTCTCTGCAACGTACAGCGCCTCGTGGACTACGTTCAGAGCGGCCTCAACTTCACCGAAGCGCTCGAGCTCGTACGTGCCAGCTCGCTCTACACAGTGCACACGCCCGTTCCCGCAGGTCACGACTATTTCGAAGAGGGTCTCTTCGGCAAGTACATGGGTGGCTTCGCTGAGAAGCTCGGTATCTCTTGGGACGACTTCATGGGCCTCGGCCGCACGAATCCCGAGGACAAGGGCGAAAAGTTCTGTATGTCCACCTTCCTCTGCAAGACTTGCCAGGAAGTGAACGGTGTAAGCTGGCTCCACGGTCGTGTCAGCCAGCAGATGTTCAAGGGCATCTGGCCCGGCTATCTGCCCGCCGAGGGCCGTCTGGACCACGCCATCCGCACCCACGACGAATGGCTGGACGTATATAACCCCAATCCCGAAGAAAGCCACGTGGGCTACGTCACCAACGGCGTACACTTCCCCACCTGGTGCGCCAAGGAGTGGAAGGCTGTCTATAACAAATACTTCGACAAGGCTTTCATGGGCGACCAGAGCAACGAGAAGATCTGGGAAAAGATTTACGAAGTTTCCGACGAAGTAGTTTGGAACACTCGTATGCAGCTCAAGACGAAGCTCATCGAGTACATCCGTGGCCGCTTCCGCGAGAACTGGCTCAAGAACCAGGGCGATCCTTCGCGCGTCATGAGCCTGCTCGACAAGATCAACCCCAACGCGCTCCTCATCGGCTTCGCCCGTCGTTTTGCCACCTACAAGCGTGCGCACCTCCTCTTCTCCGACCTCGACCGTCTGGCCAAGATTGTCAACAATCCCGACTATCCCGTGCAGTTCCTCTTCGCTGGTAAGGCTCACCCCGCCGATGGCGCAGGCCAGGGTCTCATCAAGAAGATTTACGAAATCAGCCAGCGTCCCGAGTTTATCGGCAAGATTATCTTCCTCGACAACTACGATATGCAGCTGGCTCGCCGCCTCGTTTCGGGTGTGGATATTTGGATGAACACGCCGACCCGTCCCCTCGAGGCTTCCGGTACGTCTGGCGAGAAGGCACTTATGAATGGTGTTGTCAACCTCTCCGTCCTCGACGGCTGGTGGTACGAAGGCTACCGCGAAGGTGCTGGTTGGGCACTGACCGACCGCCGCACCTATCAGGACCAAGGCCATCAGGACAAGCTCGACGCTGCCACCATCTACTCTATGCTGGAGCAGGAAATCATTCCTCTCTACTACGCTCGCAACAGCAAGGGTTACAGCGAAAGCTGGGTACGCACCGTCAAGAACTCTATCGCACAGATTGCACCGCAATATACCATGAAGCGTCAGCTCGACGACTACTTCGACCGCTTCTACTGCCCGCTGGCTGAGCGCTTCAAGGTGATTTCGGCCAACAACAACCAGAAGGCTAAGGAAATGGCTGCCTGGAAGGAGAGCGTGGCTCAGCGCTGGGACGGCATCCGTGTTGTCAGCAGCGAGCGCAGCGAAAACCTGACCAGTGCCAACCTGATTTCCGATAAGGAGTTCACCGTGACGCACGTAATTGACGAGCAGGGTCTCGAAGATGCAATCGGCATTGACCTGGTAGTCATGACGCAGGACACCAACGGCAACGATACTATCTATAAGTCCATCCCCATGAACGTGGTGAAGCACGAGGGCAACCTCTACACCTTCACCCTGAAGGCCAGCATCGACATCGCTGGTTCCTACAAGGTGGCTTACCGTATGTATCCTAAGCACAAGGACCTCACGCATCGTCAGGACTTCAGCTACGTACGCTGGTTTATCTAATCTACACAGAAGGGCTGCACAAATCGTGCAGCCCTTATTGTATCTATCGGAAAAATGTCCCTTAGTTTCTGTGGAGGTCTTGCTTGCTTTTCCTTCTATGAATCCGATGGTTTCTTAGAAGGCTCTTCTTCCGCCGGAAGGAAAGGTATGGAGCGCATCTGCACCTCTATCCAGCGCTGACGCTTGCGCATATATTGGCTCGGGTGCTTACTGCTATATTTCAGGGGATTGGGCAGGGTGGCCACAATCAGTGCGCACTGCGAGCGGCTCAGGCCGCGGGCCGAACAGCCGAAATACTCCTGCGCCACTGCCTCTGCACCATAAATGCCTGGCCCCATCTCGATGCTATTGAGATAAACCTCCATGATGCGCTGCTTGCTCCACATCCATTCAATGAGCACCGTGAAATATGCCTCAAAGCCTTTGCGCACCCACGAAGAGTGAGGCCAGAGGAAAACGTTCTTGGCCGTTTGCTGGCTGATGGTGCTGGCCCCACGCACGCGGCCGCCCTCCTGCGCCTCCTCGTAGGCATCGAGAATTGCGCGATAGTCAAAGCCGTTGTGCTTCAGGAAGTTTTGATCCTCGGCAGCTATGGCTGCTACGGGCAGATAGGGCGAGATGCTGTCCAACGGCACCCAGCGGTGCATCCAGCCGCCATTGCGGGCCTCGACGCCCTGCACCTGGCGGATAGCCATCAGGGGCGTGTAGTAGACGGGCAACCACTTGTAGGCAAACACGGCCAAAAGGGAGGTGACGAGAAAGAGGGCTATCAGCCCAAGGAAGGTTTTGAACAAAAAAGTCAGGAAGCGGTTCATCTTTGTGGAGAAAGGGGTGGAGGAATGGCTAGAGGTGCGCGCTGGCGACTTGGCACGGCTCTTCGGCGAGGCTTTGCCGCGCTTTGTCGTGCCGTTTTTGGAGGCGGAACTGCGGCGAGAGGAACGCTGGACGGGCATAATTGATGCGGCGAGTAACAAGAAGAGGTCAGCTGCCAGCACCGTGTCCTGCGCGCTATAAGCGGGACATTGGACTGTCAGCTGACCTCTCGTTTGCTTGTGTCAGGAATGATATTTCTTGAAGTATCTCCCCCTTAGAAGGGCAGGTCGCCATTGTCGGCTGGGGCAGGAGCAGCGGCGGGAGCAGCGGCAGCGGGGGCGGCAGGAGCGGGAGCTGCTACGGGGGCTGTGGGAGCGGGTACACCAGCAGGAGTTACGGGAGCAGCTACACCAGGAGCGGGCACCACGCCGCGCTGTACGCGCCAAGCACGAATATCGTTGTACCAACGGCCATTGTATTCGCGGGCGTCGATATCGAAGGAGACGGTCACTACCTCGCCCACCTGAATATTGAATTCGCGCAGGCGGTCTTCGCCAAACACGCTGAACATACATTTGCGGGGGAACTGCTCTTGGGTTTCAAGAACAAATTCCTGCATCTTCCAGTTATTGCCAGTGCGCTGGGACACACCTCCACGGG
>CAMBWV010000140.1 GCA_945871755.1 uncultured Bacteroidales bacterium | reverse complement strand
GTGACGGCAGTCATCACAGGATTGAGCTGGTCGCGAATATCATCGTCATCGGCATGGGCAGCAGGCGCGGCGAGAAGGGCCAGCAGTAGAATGGTATATTTGAATTGCTTGTTCATCATGGGAATGAAAAGAGTTGTTTTTGTGGTGGCGAAGGAGTTGCCTAACGAATGCGCGCGAAGCACTCCGACAAAAGTATTAACGGAAACGAGGCGGGAATATTGTATATTTCTAATAGGATATTGCTAAAGGAAGGTTAGAGAATCACCAACTTCTGCGCCTTGCACTCCGACTCTTTGCCATCGGCCGTACGGATAACGGCGCGGTAGAGGTAGAGACCTGCGGGCAGACGGCGGCCCGAACTATCGGAGAGCGACCAAACGGTTGTGGCACCCGAACTGCCAGGAGCGACTGCGCAGGAAGCACTCTGCCAAACCTTTGCGCCCTGGATATTGTAGGCCTCGAAGGTGATGGTGCCGCCTGCTTCGCGGTTTTCGCTAGAGAGATTGCAGATGAGGCGCGTGGATTGGCGGGCAGGATTCTCCGTAGCCGAGAGGCTGAACTGTTCGCTACCATTGGCGGAAATCGTAAAGGCTACGGACTGTGTGGCCGTATTGCCATTGACATCCCAGACACGGAGCATTGCCTGGTGCGTGCCCGAGGTGATTTCTTGCAAGGGATAGGTGAGCAAACCGCTGTTATAACTGCCCAGGTTGAAGGCAAAGTAGCTGTTCATAAACTGCGGATTGTTCAAATCGTTGTCAATTACTAGTTCGATACCTGCCGCAGGATTCGTGCTGCCCACAGCGATACCGAAATCGTCCGTGATGTCGGCGTACAACGTGGGGCTGGGGCTGACAATGCCACCGCTGACAAAGGCTGTGCTATTGAGGTACATATTGATCTGCGGAGCAAGGGTGTCGGGTTCGCTCAAGGGAGCCGTACCGTTGAGGCAGAAAGATTCATTATAACCATGGCATTCAACGCTGCCGTCCTGATTGGCAGCATAGAGCGTGATACGGCCCACGGCATCGCTATAACTGATTGTGCGCGGGATGCGAACCTGCAAGGCGAACTTGCCGTTGCGGATGGAGGCGCTGCCCTCGTAGATGATATTCGGGCGGTCGGGGTATTGGATGGGTTCGTCCGCTTTGTCGTAGTTGTGGCAAACGATGGTTTCCTCGCGGTCGGCGATAGTTGCCGTAACGAGTCCTTGGAAATTGGTAAGGGCCTGTCCGTTGGTATTCTCCACATGGCCGCTGAAACGGGCGATGGAAGCCGCTTGCAATTTCTCAGGCACGGTCATGGCCGTCACACTCTTGCCATTGATACTATCAATAACCAGTTTCTGTGTGGGATAAGCCAGCGTGAGCGCAGGGTCGCCGAGGAGCACATATTTGAGTTTGTTCATCGAACGGTCCTTGGCGCTGGTTGTCTTGTCGCTGTAGAGCAGTTCCACCTTGGTACGGCGGAGGGCCTCGCCCATGGTAATCTTCTGGCCAGCGTTGTCTGTGGCAAAGAGGTGCTTGGTCAGCATCAGGTTCAACTCCTTATTATAATTAGAATAAACGGAGCGCGCTGCACATATCATGGAGATGGCGCCGCCCGTGGGGTTGAGCACAGCGGTGCGGCCAATGTCGTTCATCAGATGGTCGTAGGGACAAACCTCACACGAGGCCATAATCCACAACGGCAGGCGGCCTTCGGAGGAAATGCGGAAATCCTCGTCGGTCAGGACTTTGGCATAAGAAATCTGCGTCGGACTGCCGTGGCCCGAGTAGTCGAAAATCAAGGCTCCCTGCTGCATCAGTTCGCGCAGACGACTCATGGCCAAGGGAAACTGGAAGATAGTACCCGTAGAAACACGCGGATAGGAATCCCAGAAGATGCGCTTGACAATGCTGCGGTTTTTGGTGCTGTTCTCCAGTTGGGTGGCCACGGGCAAGGCATCGTTCATGTGGAGATTCTTATTGCCGTAGTCAGCCAGCACATAAATCTTGTTCTTCCAACTGCCTGTCACTTCGTTCTTATCATAGTGGATGGCTTTGTCCACGAGCACGCGGGCCTCTTCGGGCGTATCGCAGAGGAAGCGGCCGATACCGAGGTCGAGTTTGTTGAGTGCATAACTGGTGCCTTCGTTGTCGTCAAGCCAACCGTAGTAGTCGTCCGTCACATAACTGGCCAACTCGCCCAAGGGGAAAGAGCCCTCCACCTTGCCCAGCGAAGATTCATTCACCTGGAAAGAAAGCAGCAGGTTCTTAGCATCCAAGCTGCGGGCATCGCCTGTAATCAGACGGTTGTCCCAATAGGAATTGCCGAAGAGGAGCAAATATTTGGGCAGGTCGGCGGTCGTCTCGGCGCGGTCGTAGAGCATTTTCATATAGCGACGGTAGGCCGAAGCATCGGGCGTTCCTGAGGAGAACTCATTGTACAACTGCTCGGCATCTACAATGCGCACTTTCAATCCATCGTGCATACGGTGGTAAGCAGCCAAGCGTTCGGCCTCCTCGGCAAAAGTACGGCTGGAAGGAATGATGATAACCATGTCCGCGATGGAGTCGGCATGGAGGTCTTGATTGGCAACGCTGCCTACCGTCTCGGGCGTGGGATAACGCTCGGAGGTATGGAAGACGGCATAGCGGCGCTGGCCATCGGGAACGGTGGCAAGGAGTGTGCCGTCGTTGCCCAGCGTCGTCTGAACGAGGGAAGCCGTTTCCGCGCGATTTTGGATAGCCAAAAGGCGCGTCTCTGCCGTTGCCCCAGCAATTTGCAGGGTAACAACGCCGTTGCTATTGGGCGAGAAGGAGAAGGGCGCATCGGTTGCATACAACTTGCGGTCGTAGCGAATGCGCAGATAGTTGAGGCGCGCGGAGTTGCCCGACGTCGTCGTGATTTTGATGGTATTCTCCGCCTGTAGGGGGATGGTGGTATTCCACTTCTTGCGAGACTCGTACCCCGATTGGGCTTCGCCGTAACGATTGACCGTCATCGTACCAATTTGCGTGCCTGCCATCTGGAGGTCAACGGCTGTGGCCGATGTTTTGCTAGCGGCCGATATGGCGGCATAGATAACGGCTTCGTTCGTTGCGGGATGCGGCGTGCTGACCTTGAAACTGCGCGTATTGCCATAGGCGAAGTCGTAGGAGTCGTACATCTCGCGGCCACCACGGTACCAGAACTCAGCATCATTGTCGAGGACGGACAGGTAGGCGACACTGCTCAGCTGAGGCGTGTCGGCCTCTTGCGCAGTCTGAATGGTGGCCAGCGTGAGCGGATTATCGCCTTCGGTCAGGAAATAATAGGAATACAGCGAATAAGGATTCTGGGCGTGCGTGCCGAGTGCGGGGTCCGTTCGTAGGGTTCCTTCAGCGAAGAAGACGATGGTGCCATCTTCGCGACGTATCAAGGGTATCTCGCATAGGTCATCGGGCGTGCCATTGGCCGAGGTGAAATCCCAAGCCTCTTCGATGATGCGACCGCCATAACCGTACAGCTTCACCTTCTCAGGCTGGCTGAAGCCCAACTTGCTCAACTGCGAAGGCGTAAATTGATAGAAGCCCTCGTCCTTCACGCGAATCTTCGTCCACTTGCCATCGGCCAGTACGGAGTGGTCTTTCCAGCGTGCTTGGCCTGCGCTAGGGGGCGGGCCAGCCACACGATGCGGCTGCTGGGCTGCGGCCATCTCGTAGCAGATTTTTCCAGAGACGAGGCGGCAGGGTGTTCCCTCCTTATATATAATAGGACAGAAGGTCAGCTCCAAAAGTCCCTCGCGTCGGCTCATACCGAGCGTTTGCTCAATGCGCAGTGTGGAATCTACGGTGAATTGCCAGCGCTTGAGGTCGCTCTGCTCCTGTCGGGTCAAGGGCACGTACTCGGGGTATTCAATCCATACGCGCCAGACAGCAGCAGGCGAAACTTCCCCCACGTTGTATTGCAGCTGAACGTAGGGCAAACCGTCGCTCGTGAGCGGGTAAGCCTGCGCGGAGAATGTACGAAACTCTCCAGGATGCGCCTGCGCAAGGCTATCCTGCACCAACTGTTGGGCGGGCGCGACGGGCGCTGCTGTCGGTTGTGCTTGGGCGAGCAAGGGAGAACCGAGCAGGGCGGAAAGGAATATGCTAAGAATTGATTTCATTCAGAATTGGGTTAGGGTTGGTCAGGGAGTTTCCCCGTACTATATATAATAAGGAGTAACGGATATTCGGAGTAACATATCTATAAGGAGCAATTCGCTTAGGCATATAGCCAACGTTCACCGAGCGGTGAACGATCGTTCATGGGGCGGTAAACGATCGTTCATGGGGCGGTAAACGATCGTTCATCGGGCGGTGAACGATGACAATGAGCCGAAGAAAAACGAAGACCAGCCGCTGCGAAACGAAAAAGCAAGGTAACGGAACGACGTAGCAAGGTGCTGAAAACTCCTTTTAGGTAGGTTCTATAAATTAGCTTGTGATGAGTTTTCGGCTATCGTGCCGTAG
>CAMBWV010000139.1 GCA_945871755.1 uncultured Bacteroidales bacterium | reverse complement strand
TCGAACTTTGCCGACGCTACGCAGCGCGAGGACCAGTTTGTCCAGCAGACGCCCGCCGACCAGATGATTCTGGCCGACACCGACCCGCACTATCGCGTGGCCGACCTTCATGGCATGACGACCAATAACGCCTCCTATTACCACAAAACTATCGGCGGTTACCACGCTGCCAAACTGCGCCGCTACAACGACCTGCTCGAACGCAACATCTATCCCGAGTTGGGCAAGTTGAGTGCGACGGTCAACTATCTGGCAGAGCAGTTGAGCAAGGATTCAACGCTGGCCAACGCTGCCAGTGGCCCAGCTGCCATCGAGCAAGCTCTGGCCGCCGACAGTACGACCACCTTCCCCGTGCTCAATATGCTCAATACGAAGTACATCATCTGCAACCAGGGAGCCTTTGCCATACGCAATGCGCAGGCCAACGGCAACGTCTGGTTCGTACAGCACCTCCAGTTTGTCAAGGATGCCGATGCCGAGATGGCCGCTCTCCAGCAGCTCGATACGAAGCACGCTGCCGTGGCCGACGAGCGTTTCCGCAGCGCGTTGGAAGGTTCAGCCCTGGGCGAGGGTAGGGCACAGCTGACCCAGTATGCGCCCAACCGCATTGCCTATACGGTGGAGAGCGAGAAGGGTGGCCTGCTCGTCTTCTCGGAAGTGTACTATCCCGGTTGGCAAGCCACTGTTGACGGACAGCCTGCCGAACTGGGCCGCGTCAACTACGTGTTGCGCGCCATGAAGGTGCCCGCTGGCAAGCACGAGGTCGTGCTGGAGTTCCGCCCCGCTAGTGTCAGCACCACCAACACCGTGGCCTACATCGCCATTGCCCTCATTCTGATTCTGCTCATCGGTGCCGCCGTTTCGGAGGTACGTCGCCAGAGAACAGGAAAGGTAACAGGAAAGGCAACAGGAAAGTAACGTATAAGCATCCCGCTCCCGTATGCAAAAGACCATTTGGCTGGCACGCCTACTGCTCGAGCGCGGCCCTCTCACGCAGGCCGAAATTCTCCAGGCCTGGTGCGAGGAGAACGCCCACCATACGCCGATGGCCCGCAGCACCTTCTTCGACAACCTGCGCCGCTTGCGCCAGGACTACGGTGTCGAGGTGGTGCTGCACGATAACGGCTACAGCCTCGCGTCCAATCCCACCGACATCCAGCTCCTCGAACACCTGACGGGCTTGTCGGAAGAGGCGAGGCGGCTCAGCCCCACCGTGCAGGCCATCCGTCTGTGGCGGCCCATCATTGCCGACGCTCTCGAGCAGAAGTTGTGCCTCCAGATGACGTATCGCTCGCCCTCGCGCGGCACCTACGAAACCCTTCTGTCGCCCTATTGCCTCCACACCGTGGGCGACCTCACCTATGTTGTGGGCCGCAGTAGCCGCCACCGCGAATGCCGCACCTTTGCGCTCGACCGCATTCAGTACCTCACGCTCACGCCCTCCCACTTCAAGATTCCAAAGGATTTCAGCGAAGCGGCGTATTTCCACAACAGCCTAGGTGCGTATGCAGGGCCCAGTTTTCAGCCCGTCGAGGTCGTCATCCGCGTTTCGCCCACGCTGGCGGCCTATTTCCGCAGCCGTCCGCTGCACAACTCGCAGCGGGAAACGGAGGAGGAGGGCACCTTCACCTTCCACATTGCCATCACCCGCGACCTCGTGGCGCGCCTCCTGTCCTTCGGTCCCGACCTTGTCGTCTGCCGTCCCCAATCGCTTATCGCCGAGATGCGCAGCCAGTTGCGCGAGACCCTTCGCAATTATCCATCGACCAACGTATGAAGCACTCCATCCTACATCCCCTCCACATTCTCTGCCTCCTCTTGGCGGCAGGGCTGACCCTTGCTTGCGGCTCATCGGACAACCGTTGCGTGCTCGAAGGCGAGATTGACGGACTTGGCGAGGCCGACCTATATATATATAATGAGTCGGGCAGCATCGCGGGCGTTGATACCATCCATGTCAAGGACGGGAAGTTTGCCTACGAATGCCAAGTTGCCGAACCCACCATCGTCCACCTGCTCTATCCCAACTTCTCGGAAACTATCCTCGTCATGGCGCCAGGCGAGAAACTCAGCTATAGCGCCAAGGCAGCCCGCCTCGCTACGGCCAAGGTGAAGGGTAGCGAGGAGAACGAGCTGCTCAGCAATTTCCGCCGCAGCACGCTCGAGAAGAACGAAGCGGAAGTGCGCAAGCTGGCGGCGCAGTTTGTGCGCGAGAACCTCCAGACGCTGGCGGCCCAAGCCGTCTTCACGCGCTACTTCGTACATGACGAGAAGCGCGATGTGGCCCTGGCCCTCTCCCTGCTCGACCTCCTCAAATCGGCCCAGCCGCACAATAAGCACCTCAAGACGCTCGACCACCAGCTGCGCCCGCAGTTGCTCGCGTCGGTGGGCCAGCCCTTGCCCGATTTCAAGGTGTGTACCCTGCGAGGCGACACCATCAGCCGCGCTTCGCTGCTAGGCAAACCGACCGTCATTGCCTTTCTGGCCTCTTGGTCGTCGGCCACCGCAAACCAGCTGCGCCACCTCGCACGTATGGCAAGCGAACTAAAGGGCCGTGCCCATTTCGTCGTTGTCAGCATCGACGAGGACCGCGAGCAGTTCAAGGAGCGCTTCGACGTGGACACCATTCCTTGCCAAACGGTTTGCCCCGGCGGTGCTTTCCAATCGCCCATCGCCCAACGGCTGGGCGTGCGCTACGTACCAGGCAATATTCTCGTCAATGCCAAGGGCCGCATTGTGGGCCGCGACCTCGAGCTATCCGCCCTTGAGAGCGAACTCAAGAAGCTTTAGTTCGGCTGGCAAGGCTTTGACGAAGCGTCACGCGTTTTTTTTTGACTAGAATTTCTAGAATATCTAGAATATCTAGAATCTCTAGAATATCTAGAAATTCCAGAAAATCTAGAATCCATAGAAAAAGGGGCCGCCAGCCTAGAAGCAGAACGAACAGATAAAAATCCCCGTACTCCATGTTAGTCACCATCCATACTGCCGCCATCAACGGCCTCGACGCCCTCCACGTTTTCCTCGAAGTCAGTTCGACCAAGGGCGAGGGCTTTCAGATGGTCGGCCTGCCCGACAATGCCGTGCGCGAGAGTGGACTGCGCGTATTCAGCGCCCTCCACAACTCGGGCTTCCATATCAACCACGGCCACACGACCGTCAACTTTGCTCCCGCCGACGTGCGCAAGGAGGGCAGCGGCTACGACCTCCCCTTGGCCCTCGGCCTTATGGCTGCCAGCAAGCTCCTGCCCGACGCCGACTGGAGCCGCTGGATGTTTGTTGGCGAACTGGGTCTCGACGGCAGTGTGCGCCCCGTGCACGGCATGCTCCCCGTGGCCATCATGGCGCGCGAGATGGGCTACGATTCGCTCGTTGTCCCCATGGAGAACGCCCACGAGGCTGCCGTGGTCAATCGCCTGAAGGTTTATGGCGCCAACCAACTGCGCGAGGTCGTTGACTTCGTCTTGGGCGGCGACAAACTGCAACGCGTCGAGGTGGATACGCGCGCAGAGTTTGCACAGGCACAGAGCCTGCACTATCCCGACTTTGCCGATGTCAAGGGGCAGGAGAATGTCAAGCGTGCCTTCGAGGTGGCGGCAGCGGGCGGACACAATATTATCCTCATTGGAAGTCCAGGCTGCGGCAAGAGCATGATGGCCAAGCGCCTGCCCTCCATCCTGCCCGACTTCACCCTCAGCGAGAGCCTAGAGACCACGAAGATTCACTCCGTGGCAGGCAAATTGGGTCGTAACGTATCGCTCCTCCACCATCGCCCCTTCCGCAGTCCCCACCACACCATCTCCGACGTGGCCCTCATCGGTGGCGGTGCCTCACTCCAGCCTGGCGAAATCAGTCTCGCACACAACGGCGTGCTCTTCCTCGACGAATTGCCCGAATTCAGCCGCTCGGCCCTCGAAACGATGCGCCAGCCCCTCGAAGACCGCGAAATCACCATCGCCCGTGCGAAATACAGTACCACCCTCCCCGCCTCCTTCATGCTGGTGGCCTCCATGAATCCCTGCCCCTGCGGCTACTACAACCATCCCACGCACGCCTGCGCCTGTAGCCCAGGCCAGATACAGCGCTACATGAACAAAATCAGCGGCCCCCTGCTCGACCGCATCGACATACAGGTGGAGGTGACGCCCGTGCCCGTCACCCAACTGAGCAACCTGCAGAGTGGCGAACCGAGCAGCGTCATCCGCCAGCGTGTGGCGGCGGCCCGCGCCATCCAGAGCGAGCGCTTCAAGGATGCTTCGACCGTGGCGGGCGGCCGCGTGTGTGGCGTCCACTGCAACGCACAAATGACGGACCGCATGATGCAAGAGCACTGCGCCCTAGACGCCGCCTCCTCCCACCTCCTCAACACCGCCATGGAGCGCCTCGACCTCTCGGCCCGCGCCTACAGCCGCATCCTCAAGGTGGCCCGCACCATCGCCGACCTGGAAGGCTCCGCGCAAATCCAACAGCAACACATCGCCGA
>CAMBWV010000138.1 GCA_945871755.1 uncultured Bacteroidales bacterium | reverse complement strand
TATTATATAGGAGTGATGGTGCAGCGCAATCCCGAGCTGACGACCGATGAACTGCGCGTGCCGCAATGGATGCCCTACGAACTGGCTGCCGAGCCTGGCGTGAAGCCTACCACACGCGAAGCCCTCACAGCCATTCTCGATTATATGGACCGCCACTGCCTGCCCGTACTCCACGCTTCGACGCGCATTATCATCGCTCCAGGTTATGCCTTCCACATTGTGCGCCGCATCATCACCAATTTCCACCAGCCAGGCAGCACACTGCTGTTGCTCGTTTCGGCCTTTGTGAAAGGCGACTGGCAACGTATCTACGACTATGCCTTGAGCCACGATTTCCGTTTCCTCAGCTATGGCGATAGTTCAATCCTTGAATCGCCCGACGAATTACTCCCATTGGTTGACAATGAGGGCAAAGAGATTGGTCAGGCGTCACGCAGCGAATGCCATGGCGGTACGTTCTGGCTCCACCCCGTTGTTCACCTTCACGTGTTCAACAGTCGCGGCGAACTCTACTTGCAAAAGCGTCCTGAGTGGAAGGACATCCAGCCAGGACGCTGGGACACCGCTGTGGGTGGCCATGCCGACAGTGGCGAAACGCCCGAAGAGGCCATGCGGCGTGAGACGCGCGAAGAAATCGGGCTGAAAGGTTTCACAGCCGAGTTCGTCACGCGCTACCTCTATGAGAGCCAGCGCGAACGGGAACTGGTTCACGTATTCCGCACCACCACAGACATCCCCCCCACCCCCTCAGAGGAAGTGGCCGAGGGAAGATTCTTCTCCTTGGAAGAGATTCGCGAACGTATGGGCACGGGATTCTTCACGCCCAACTTTGAATCAGAAATCCGCCGAATTGGCATCATCTAACGCTTTTCCCTCTACATAAAAAACAACGCTTTTCTCGTAAGTAGAATATGAAATCGCTTCCCATAACCGTCTTCTGCTTTATCCTCCTATGCGCTTTGTACGCCAGTATCTGGAGTTTCCGTAGCACAGAGGATAGAATCACGGCGGATGTCAACAAAGCCCTTGCTCTCGTTCGGGCAGAAACGCCCACCAACATAGTCAGTACGGACACGGCTCTCCGTTTTCGCAACTACCTGACCATTGCTGAAATCAAAGACACGGCCGGCATTACTATGCGCACCATTCGGCGGGGAGAGCAAGTCGTCACTGAGATGGTGGCACAGCCAAATTGTAGTCCCGCGACAGTATTTAGGCTTTCCAACCAGTGGGCGTCGGGCACGCTTCTATTCATCAGCGCTCTGTGGATGATGGGCAGCCTCTGGTATGAGCGTCGCAGAAATCCCAACGAGCAGATACGGCAACTAAGTTATGGAGGAATAGTATTCACCAACGGCCAATTCACGACTGAAACAGGCGAGGAGATTCACTTCACACCTATGCAGCACTCACTGCTGGAGCTATTCATGAAATCGGACACGCACACGCTGACCAAACAAGAAATCTGCAGTCAGTTATGGCCCAAGAAACCAAACGCCAGCGACACACTTTATACCCTTATCAAACGAATCAAACCAATTATTGAATCCAACAGTAATCTCAAGATAACCTCCAACAGAGGCAGAAGCTACTCGTTGGAAGCAAAATAGTTAGCCCGTTGTCAGTATAATGTCAGGGAAATGTCAGATAGAGGATTTGACATTTCCCTGACTTCGTTTTTACTTTGCATCAAAAACCATTCAGATGCTTATGAAACGGACACTATTTTGCCTCAGCCTCCTTGCGAGTGTTACAGCCGCTGCACAAAACGAAGAAAGTTCTCTTACTCTTGACGAAATTACTATCCAAGGGAGCAGGGTTATCACAAAGGTGGATGGGCAAACCATCTATCCATCGGCAGCACAGAAGAATGCCTCGAGCAATGGATACAATCTTCTTCAGAAACTGGCACTGCCCAATCTACGCGTGGACAACGTGGCCCACACTGTTACGGCCCTTGATGCGAGAGGCCTAGTGCAACTGCGCATCAATGGTATTCTGGCCAGCAAGCAGGAGATGCTAGCCCTAAAGCCTGAAACTATCCGCAAGATTGATTTCATCGATAATCCTGGCGTGCGTTATGGTGATGATGTAGCCTATGTCATCAATATTATAACAAGACGTGATGACAACGGCTATACACTGCTACTTGACGCAACTCCAACGCTCACTTCTTCCAACGGCAGTGGAATGGCCTTCGGGAAGTATATCCACAAGAAAAGCGCACTCTCTGTGTCCTACAATTATAATGGTTGCCGATTAAAAGGCAATGGAATGAACGAGGTGGCAGATTATACCTTGAATACCGATGAAATCTATACGATTGAGCGAAACAGCGTTTCGTCCTTGTATCAACAACAGGAGCACGATATAAAGTTGACCTACAACCTCGCAGACTCGACAGCCCAAGTATTTCAAGTTTCGCTGAGCGAAAGTCATGGGGTGACACCTAAAAACATTTCGGTCAGGGAAATCCTTGAGAATGCCAGCAGCAGTCTGGCTACAAAGAAGCGAACCAGCAAGCATAATTCCCCCGTGCTCGACCTGTACTTCTTCCGCCAACTTACACCCAAGCAGTCCGTCACGGCCAATGCCGTTGGTACATATCTGCAAACAGACTATAGTTATTACTATGACGAAGTAAAACCCTATCAATATTGCGTGAATGGGCAAACAGCCTCGGCCTTATCGGAAATCATCTACGAGTATCGGCTAAAGCCTTTCATCCTTTCGGCAGGTATCAACCACCACTATAAATATGTGAGGAATAGGTATGAAGGCGATTCCGATGCACTTTCCATCATGAGGCAAAACAACCTGTACGCCTTCTGCAATATCAAAGGCGCATACAAGGCATGCCATTATGCTGTTGGGCTGGGTGCAAGCCGCCTTCACTACACCCAAAACAACCATACCTATAATCTTTGGGCCTATCGTCCCAAGGCCACCTTTTCCTATCGCATCATACGTGGCTTGCAAATCAGCTACAACTTTGGGATGAAGCCAAGGGGCTCCCGCATCGCTATGACCAGCGATGCCGTGATTCAAACAAACAATATGGAATACACCATCGGAAATCCCAACCTGAAACCCAGTCGCGATACGAACCACGAACTGCGCATCACCTACAATAACATCAGATGGAGTGCCTACGTCAATGGATTATTCCGACATTGCCACAAACCTAACATGGCTTTCTACGAGCGCACGGACGACAACAAATTCCTCTATACCCAGATAAACCAGAAAGCTATCAACCTGCTGCTTCTGTCAGCGTATGCCAATTGCTGGATTGTACCTGAGAAACTACAGGCTTCAGCATACGGAGGCATGCAACGGTGCTTCAACTACGGATTCAGTTATACCCACCTCTACACGTCATGGTTCTACGTGACCCAACTAACGGCCTATCTAGGGCGCTTCACCCTGCAAGCCTATTTAGATAATGGCAACAGATTTATGGAAGGCGAAAGCAAGGGATATTCTGGCAGCTACGCAGGCATACAAGCCTCCTTCCGACACAAAGAATGGCAATTCGCTCTAACTTGGAGCAACCCATTTACCAATAACTATAAAGCGGCTGAATCTGAGTTGATAAACAAGCAAATCTACAAGCACAGCGTAAACATCAATAGAGACAGCGGCAACAGCGTTACTATCAATATTTCCTGGCGACTCACCCGCGGCAAAAACCACCAATCGCCTGAGAAAAAGATACAGTTGCAGGATAAGGACGATGCCATCATGAAATAGACAAGCCCCTTTTCGGTAGCTTTCCTAAAGGATTGACTCTAATCACGAGAAGATTGAAATTCCATAGCATTTCTTTGCAGGTTATGAAATATATAGTACCTTTGCAGGTGAAGATAAAGTTAAGATAGGCTATATAAATTCCTTTCACTAATTTATAAACCCGCCTTAATGCTTCCTTATTTTATACCCTTCAAATCTATTTCTATAACCTAACAAACAAAACTCAACATCATGAACTTGAAGAAAGTTATGACCATTGCCTTTGCTGCTCTCCTCTCACTGGGAGGTACAACCGCACAGGCACAGTCCTTGTCTCCCTCCACCAAGTGGCATTGGGAGAAGGGTACCATCGTAGTGGACACTCCTGCTCGTCCCGCTGGCCAGCAGCACGTACTGGGCCTCACGGCTGACAAGATTCAGACCGTTCGCGTGGCCTTTGTAGGCCTCGGTATGCGTGGTCCTGGTGCTGTCAATCGTTTTTGTCATATCCCTGGCGTACAGATTGTAGCCCTCTGCGACTACGAAAAAGGCCGCGCTGAAGCGTGTCAGGGCTACATGAAGAGTGTAGGTCTGCCCCCTGCCGACATCTACTTCGGTGAGAATGGTTACGAAGAACTCTGCAAGCGCCCCGACATTGACCTCGTTTATGTGGCCACCGACTGGGACCACCACTTCCCCGTGGCTAAGTGCGCCCTCGAGAACGGCAAGCACACCGCCATCGAAGTGCCCTCT
>CAMBWV010000137.1 GCA_945871755.1 uncultured Bacteroidales bacterium | reverse complement strand
TGGCGGTGAGCATCCACTGACCGCGCTGCTTGTTGAATACGTATTGGCGAACCGTTCCTGGTTTGAACTGAATCATATCCACCGTCACATGTGTCAGGGCAGTATCCTTGTCAGCCTGCAGATTCTTGGGGTTGTCGTAAGTGACAGTATAGATGTCCTGATGGGCATAGAGGTGGTCAAACTTCCATGCTTCGCGAGCCACGCGTTCTTCCTTCCCGTTCGTTTTCACAGAGAGCGGGAATGCAACGCGCGACATCTGAAATTGCTTGCGACGCATGAAGTCATAGATGAAATCAGCAAAAAGCCCATCAGCAGCAGCTGGTGGCGCATCCTCTACAATCGTATCAGAATCACAAACAATTTCGCTAATGCTGTCATCCAACGGCGTAGCCTCAACCGCTGCTGGAGTTTCTTTACGACAAGCCTCCAAGCAGATAATTGCGATAAAGACCCAAACGGCCCAAAGTAATTGCTTCATTCGTTATTATAAAAAGTGTATGATTTACTGGAAAGGAAAGACAAATTCCCTGAAACTATCGTCACAACTCGCCTGCTGCCGTGCAGGCCGTTGAGGTTGACAGCGCAAAATTACAACTTAATTTTCACGCGCATGGACCTTCTACCCGAAAAATAGTTGTAATTTTGCACACGAAAGTACGGAAACTCAGAATCTTCCACACCAAGTAAGACTGCTTTTGTTGTTTAATCTCTATTGACTAGACCCTAATATGATTCAAAAAATTGAAATGCTCCTGAGCGAAGTGGACAGCCTCACTGCCGCTACTCCGCAGGAATGGGATGCCCTGCGCATCAAATATCTCAGCAAGAAAGGTATTGTCAACGACCTGATGGCAGACTTTCGCAATGTGCCGGCTGAGCAGAAGCGCGAAGTGGGCATGAAACTCAACGAACTCAAGACGGCTCTTCAGGAGAAGTTGGCAGCCCTCAAGGAAACGATGGCCGCCAGCGAAGACAGCCACGATGACCTTGACCTGACTCGTACGCCTTACCCTGTCCGGTTGGGTACGCGCCATCCGTTGACGCTCGTACGCAACGAGATTATCGACATCTTCTCCCGTCTCGGTTTCACGCTTGCCGATGGTCCTGAGGTGGAGGACGATTGGCACGTGTTTGGTTCGATGAACTTTGCCGATGACCATCCCGCCCGTGACATGCAGGACACCTTCTTCGTGACCCGTCAGCCCGATGTGCTCCTGCGCACCCACACGTCGTCCGTTCAGAGCCGCGTGATGGAGACTATGCAGCCGCCCATCCGTGTGATTTGCCCGGGTCGCGTTTACCGCAACGAAGCCATTTCGGCACGCGCCCATTGCTTCTTCCATCAGGTGGAGGGCTTGTACATAGACAAGAACGTCTCCTTTGCCGACCTCAAGCAGGTGCTCCTTACGTTTGCCCGCGAGATGTTTGGCGCCGACACCAAGATTCGTCTGCGCCCCTCCTACTTCCCCTTCACCGAACCCAGTGCCGAAATGGACATCTCCTGCAACATCTGTGGTGGCAAGGGTTGTGCGTTCTGCAAGCAGACAGGCTGGGTGGAAATCCTCGGTTGCGGTATGGTTGACCCCAATGTGCTCGAAGCCAACGGCATTGACAGCAGCATCTACACGGGTTATGCCTTCGGTATGGGCGTGGAGCGCATCACGAACCTCAAATATCAGGTGAAGGACCTCCGTATGTTCTCCGAGAACGACGTACGTTTCCTCGAGGAGTTCCAATCTGCCAACTAGCGGATACGCCTAAGGCAACCCCTTCCACCGATAAGTTATCAAGTTTACTGAACTTACCTTTATAGAATTGCGCAGCCTTCACACTCCAAACTGGAGTTTCAAGGGCTGCGCTCTTTGTTTCTGAAGAGGTTGGTTTTCGTGAGAAGCCTCTGCTTCCCTTTTACATTCTTTCTATCTTCCTTCCTCTTTTCTGTTTCAGCAAGTATGTTTGTTGTTTTTATAGCCGTTCTTTTCGTTGCCCCACAATTGTGGTGCAACTGCCCCACAACTGTGGTGCAACTGCCTCACAGCTGTGGTGCAATTGCCCCACAGCTGTGGGGCAACGAGAAAGTCCCTTGAAAAAACAAAAAAGCCCCTTGAAAAAACAAAATCGCAGGCTTGAAAAAATGGTTTGCCAAGGCTTCTTTCCCTTCCTGATTATTAACTCCTTATCTCTTCCAAAATCCTCTTCCTTAATCGCTATGAATTCTCGCTATCTTTCCCTTGTGATTTTCCTCATCACCAGTTCCCTGTCTGCGCAGACCATTGGTACGATGCAGGACCTGTCGGCCCAGCAAAAGGCCACGGCTACCAGCATTACGTTGCAAGGCCAGCAATTGCCCACGGGCTGGAACTCCGACTTCCGACAACTGCGCGACTGCTGCCCAAAGCTTGCTGAACTCAACCTCAGTGGTTGCCGCAACCGCGAGTTGCCTGCCAACGCCCTGTTTGCTGCGCACCAGCTGCGTCGTCTTGTGCTACCCGATAGTTTGGAGCGAATCGGCAAGGCTGCGCTCTATGCCTGCGATGGGATTGAAGAACTGGTCATCCCCGCCTCCGTAGTGCATATTGATGAAGGTGCTTTGGCCGGTATGCGTGGCCTTCGGCGGTTGACCATTTTGGGTTGCCCCGAATTAGGAGAAATGGCATTAGCTGGTTTGACTAATTTGCGCGAGATTGAAGTGCAGTCGCCCATTCCCCCGCGCTGCGCGGCCAATACCTTTGCAGGGTTGCAGGGGAAGAATGTCCAACTCCTTGTGCCCCGTTCCGCGCGGCGGGCCTATCGCCAAGCAGCGGGCTGGCGCACCCTTTCCCTCCGCGCATCCGAGCAGCAGACTGTGAATGTGGACTCCGTGCAGATTCTTCCAATCCCTCAAGCGCTGGTTGAAGAAGGCGGCAGACTTGCCATGGCGCAAATCGGCAGCGTGGTGGCTTGCGATGCTTTGTCCAACGAACGTGAGCATGCGCAGTCCATCCTGAATCGTTTGACCACCTGGCGTCCGAGGAAGGGGAAGGGAACTTTGCAACTGGAATTAGACACGACCATTAGCACCAATCCCGAAGCCTATCAGCTCCACGTAAAGCCCGGCGCCATCGTTATCCGTGGTGTCACGCCGACTGCCGTCTTCTGGGGACTGATGACGCTCGAACAGATGCTGACGCCGTCTAGCCCGAATGTGTTGGTAGCCTCCTTGCCAACGCTCCATATCGAGGATGCCCCAAGAACCCAATTGCGCGAACTGATGATAGACCCCGCGCGCATCTTCATCCCGCTTTCCGAGCTGCGACCCTTTGTCGTAGAGATGGCGCGCTACAAGCTCAATGCCCTGCACCTGCATCTTGTGGACGACCAGGCTTGGCGCATGGAAATCAAGAGTTATCCGCGATTGACAGACGTGGGGTCAAAGCGCACGGGCATGGACGATATGCCGCTGGAGATTTCGGGGTATTACACGCAAGAGGAGATGCGCGAGTTTGTCCAGTTTGCTGCTCGCTATCATGTGGAAGTCATTCCCGAGATTGAAATGCCTGGGCACGAAGTGGCTGCTATCCATTGCTATCCGCAACTGACTTGCGGTGGGCGCGAGGTGCCCATTCGTACCACCTGTGGTGTGTCCAACGAACTGCTCTGCCCTGGCGAGGAATTTGTCTATGAGTTTCTGGGCAACGTATTCCGCGAACTCAGCGAAGTTTTCCCCTCGCGCTATATCCACCTTGGCGGCGACGAAGCTGGCAATCCGGCCCTCGACTGTTGGACGCATTGCGAAAAGTGCGAGGCACTCAAGGCTAAGCTGGGCATTCCCCTTTCCGACCGTAGCGAGAACTGGCGCTTGCAAGAGTATCTCTTCAACCGTGTCATTGACACCCTTCGCGCCTGCTACGGAAAGACACCGATGTTCTGGTACGAAACGGATTTCAAGCGCATTCCCGAGGGCTGCATCACCTTTGCCTGGCGCCATGGTCTGACAGCCGCGGCCATTCGTGCCGCTCAGGAGAACGGCGCCCACATCATGCTTTGCCCTGGCGAACATTGCTACCTCGACTATCCCGCAGCCCCTGGTGATATGCCCGAAGTCAACTGGGGCATGCCCGTCACCTCGCTCGAGCAAACCTATCGCCTAGACCCGTCATGGGGTTTCGATGAATCCTTCGAGCGCAACCATCTCTACGGCGTGGCAGGTACGCTTTGGAGCGAATGCATCCCAACGCCCGAACGCCTATTCTACATGGCCTATCCCCGCGCCATGGCCTTAGCCGAAGCAGGATGGAGCCTGCAATCCCGTCGCCAATGGCCCGACTTCCAGCAGCGCTCCGCCTTCCATCTGCGCGCCCTCTTCACCCGTCGACTGCTACGGCCATAAATATCATCCCTCAACCACAGACGCTGAAAGATTTCTGCTGCAATATAATAAAGGAGGCTGGTCCAATGACTAGCCTCCTTTATTATTGCCTAAATATAGATTTTCACGTAAAGGTACTCCTTATAGGTATGGGGTAGTTA
>CAMBWV010000136.1 GCA_945871755.1 uncultured Bacteroidales bacterium | reverse complement strand
ACGAACACCATACTCACACGTTGCAAGCAACGTGCGGTACGTTACTCACCTCGGTGTACAAACACCTTGCCCAAAGATTGTGACGTGAGTAGGGAGTTTATTCTCATTGCAAAGTAACGTACTCACACGTTGCTCGAGGGCGTACGGCCCAACGACATTCTGGAGCACGTCCTCATTGAAGAATAACACCCAACAAAATACTCCTATTATATATAAGGTATAAACCCCTATTATTCGCGGAACCACACGTTGCAAGCAACGTGCGGTACATTGCCTTCCCGCGAAGAACAAATTCCAAACTCACACGTTGCTAGAAACGTGCGCCCCAGTCAAAAAGGAAAAACGAAGAACCATCCCAAAGCAGAAGACCCAAAAAACAAGCCAAGAAAAAGAGAGTAGGGGAGGGCGGCACCCATCCAGCAGAACAAGAAAATTGGGAAGAAGAAAGCCAAAATTCCATCCAATCAAAATTGGCATATTTTGCGGGTAGTAATTTTCGCCACTCCAAGCGCCCCTCACTCCAAGAAAGAAAAACAGCAGCCGCCAAGCCTTTCCCCATCCCGCCGCCTCTCCCATCCTCCTCCTCATCAAGCCCAACCAAAAATCAATCGTCGAAGAAGAGCAACCAAATAGCCAAGGAGAAGAAATCAGCCAACGAAGAAGAACGAACCAACTCCAACGACCCACCAATTTCTGCCGCCGAAAAATTTTCTTCTGGCCTCGCTTCCTTCTTCAAGCGGCTCCCAATTTTTTTCCCACTGGCTTCTGGCGATGACTGGCGAACGACCCCAAAATTTTGATGTCGCTGAGAAAATGTAAATTGCCCAATTCCCCACTTCTAGAATGCCGTTTTTTCTGACCCAAAATGCTTTCCCGCATCCTCCAGCAGGCCCGAAACCACCCCAAAATCCGTTTCCGACCCCACCAAATTGATTTTTTAGCCCTAAAATCGCATTCCTAGAAAAATCCACCTAAGTGGCATGTTATTAGTATGTTAGCCGAAAATGAACGCGCTGAGAGTGGCGATGCGTTTTTCGGCTGTAGAAGGGCACGGATTTCAGTTAGTTTTCTGCCAAATTCAGAGAAAGCGCCTCTCGCGGGCCGCTCGTTAAGAAATATATACGTTTCCGTTTGAAAATACACAAAACAAAATATTTACAAATCGCCAATTTAGGTGTTTTAATTCCTAAATTCACGCGCCACACCCTTACCAATATATTTCTATAAAGCGTACATGTGAAAACCTAAAGCATTTACATTTACAAAAGCAATAGAATATTTATGCAATAGATACTTGAATGAATAAACCGCTCAGTATGACCTATGATATAAATATTAGGGATAGAAATTCGGGTTGCCTATCCCCGCCAAACTGCATATTCACTTGATACCACCCCAAACTATCACTTTACGCTTGTATAAGCCCATAAAACCCAGTTGGAAGGTCGAAATACCGCATAGAATCGCTATATATGTGATTTTTTGGCTGTATTTACGATTTTGAAATTTATATCCAGTAAAAACAGAAACGTAAATATAAACTCCTACATCCGATTTACGATTTACAAGATATAGAAGTTGATTTTTGAATTTACAAAGTTTGCGTACGTGAAATTTAATCTGTAACTTTGTAAACGCTTTCTAGAAGTGTATTTCTGGGAGGGCTGGCGACGAGCCTCTGAGAAGCGAGGCGCCGAGGCTCCAATTTTGGGTAAATTCTGGCTAAGTACGCACACCCAGCCAGTTACGCCATTTTTCTAGAAGCCATCTCGGTGCCGTTTTCAGCCTGCTAAAAAATCCGCTCGCTGACATCGCCACCAAATTTCGGCCAATGAGCGGGTCGAAATGAAGGATTTGAGGGCGTCGAAATCCGTTCCCCGTGACGCCGAAGTCTGACTTCGTTCCATTGAAATCCGTCATTCGTTTCACCGAAATCCGTCATTCGTTAACTCTTCGCCCGTCATTCGTTCGATGTAAATCTGACATCGATGAGACCGCTCTCTATATTCGATGGTCGAAAAATCAGAGAGAAAAAATCTGGAATCTGCGGTTTCGATTTGCGATCTGCTTTTGCAGAAGTTGGGTCTCACGAGGCTCTGCGTCCGCCTCTGATTTGGAGGGACTCATACAGGATATTTGGAAGCGAATGGCAACGAGCGCGAAATCTGGCCCGTTAGAAAATTCGCATATTTTACGGGTCGCTGTTTTTGTTTTCTGCTTCCTGTGCTTCCCTCACTGATGTGCTAACCGCTCCCTCAGAGGTAATTTTTCGGAGGTCGTCTGGCCGCTTCTTGGGCTCTTGAAGCTGTCAGTCTGCTGTCCTTTCCAAAGACCCCGCCTCCAGCTTCTGACCATCTGCCGCGTTCTCCTTCGTCCGCGCCTCCCTTTATCATCTCCCTCATTCGTTCATCAAAAAATCAACATAAGGTTTAGAAAAATGAAAGACCGTATTCGTCAAGTTATGGAATGGGCAAAACTTTCGCAACAAGATTTTGCCGCTCGTTTGGAAGTCTCTCCCGCCTCCCTGTCGAGTATCTTCACGGGACGTACGAATCCCACCAGCAATCATGTGAACGCCATCCATCGCGTTTTCCCAGAGATCAGCGTCAACTGGTTAATGTTCGGCGAAGGCGAGATGCTGGTTGGTGGCGCTAGTGAACAGGCCGGGGCCTCGGCTGGTGCGACAGCTGCGCCCGCCTCTGAGGAAGGCATCGCTGCTGCTGCCGCTCATGTGCCTATGAATGGTACGCTGTTTTCTGTTGCCGACTTAGAAGGTTCTGCCGAGCGCACCGTTGCACCCGTTTATGGCAATCAGCGCACGGCTGGGTATAATCAGTCGCGCCACCCGGCTGGCCGCGAGCGCGAGAACTTCAAGTATATTGAGCGCCCCGTTCGTAAGATCAAGGAGATTCGCGTATTTTTCGACGATGGCACTTACGAATCCTTCAGCCCTACTCCTGGGCGCTAGGGTCACGTTGATTGGTTTTCTGCTTCCGCAGCCTTGATTGTAGGCAACGGCAACTGGATGATCGGTTGCTGTGGCTCTCTCATGTGTAGCCGCAGGAGAAGGACCAGACCAAGTAACAACGTTTCTTCATCCCATATCTAGAAAATCCTATGACCCATTTTCGCGCCCTGCTGTCGCGTTGGATTCGTCTCAATCCGCTCTATCGGGTGGTGGTGCCGCTCTGTGGAGGATTGGTGATTGGTGAATATGCGGCGGAGCCCTATTGCGGGGTTTCGCCTTGGCTTTGGTGGGGCATACTGCTGGCCTTTTTGTGTATCAGTGGACTTCTGCTTCTCCTAGTTCGCCGTCCGCAGGAGTCTGCGCGTCTGCCCTTTTCCTTCCTTTTGACGATTCCGGTGGTTTGCCTCGGCATCCTCTTAATCGGGCATCAGCGCGAAAGTTGTCAGGTGGTTTGGCCGAAGGATGCGCAGACGTTGGTGGTGCGCGTGGATGCTTCTCCGCGCGACCGCCAAGGCAGTTGGCAATTCCCAGCCGAGGTGCTGGCAGGCCCTTATGCTGGCTTGCGCCTTCAGGTTTCTTTGGGGAAGGAAGGGAATGCTATGTCGAAGGACGGGAATACTTCGCAGCAGGAAGCCCATGCTTCGGAGAAAGAGGAGAAAGCCGCTCCACGGCCGGGAGACCATATATATATGAACGCGCGCGTAAGCGAAGTGCACACGGCGGGCAATCCCGGTGCCTTCGATTACGCGCGTTTTTTGCGGCGGCAGGGAATCAGTGGGCGCACCTATGTGGCAGACAATCGGTGGAAGGTGCGGGCGGTGGCGGATGACGAAGTACCGCTGCACCTGCGCATGGCCCGTTATCGGCAGAGCTTGAGCGCGCAGTACTTCTCGCATCTAGATTCAGAGGAAGCGGCAATCGTGGCAGCGATGAGTCTGGGCGACAAGCGTAGCCTTGCTGCAGCGCAACGGCAGTCCTTCTCCGCAACAGGCGTGAGCCATGTGCTGGCACTGAGTGGGCTTCACCTCGGCATTTTGTTCTCCTTGTACAGTTTGTTGGTCGTTAATCGGCTGCGCAGTCGTCGCAATCGCGTGTTGGCTAGCTTGGTGGGCGTGGCGTTGTTGTGGGGTTTTGCGCTGTTGGTCGGTTTCCCGTTGTCGCTGGTGCGCGCCACGGTGATGTTCACCCTTTGGCAATTGTCTGTGGTGCTTTATAGCGACCGCAATTCACTGAACAATCTCGCGCTGGCAGCCTTGCTGATTTTGTTGTTCAGTCCCGCTTCGTTGTTTGACATCGGTTTTCAGTTGTCTTTCACCTCCGTTTTTTTCATCTTGTTCTTGATGCCCCATGTTCCGCGTCCTCGGTGGTTGCGCCGTTCGCGGTTGTTGGCCCTGCTCTATGGCTGGTTGACGGTCAGCCTTGTGGCGCAGATAGGCACGGCTCCTCTGGTGGCTTATTATTTCCACACGATTCCCTTGGTCGGTCTGCTGGGCAATTTGCTGGCCATCCCTTTGGCGTATGTCATTTTGGGTTTGGCGTTGGT
>CAMBWV010000135.1 GCA_945871755.1 uncultured Bacteroidales bacterium | reverse complement strand
CCATGTTCAACCTCGTCCTCATGGCACTGCTCGTGTCGCTGGGACTGACATTCTAGAAACAATATCATGAACAACGAAAACTACTTTGCCGGTCTGGCTTCGGGTGTCAAGTCTCTCGCCACAGGTCTGAAGACCACAATGCGCGAGTTCTTCACCAAGAAGATTACCGAGCAATATCCCGAGAACCGTGAGACCCTCGAGATGTTCGACCGCTTCCGCGGCTCGCTCTCGATGCCCCACAACGAGAACAACCAGCACAAGTGCGTAGGTTGTGGTATCTGCCAAATGGCCTGCCCCAACGATACGATTAAGGTGACCAGCGAAATGGTAACGACCGAGGACGGCAAGAAGAAAAAACGCCTCGTGAAGTACGAATACAACCTGGGCTCGTGCATGTTCTGCCAACTTTGTACGCGTGCTTGCCCCCACGGCGCCATCGAGTTTGATCAGAGTTACGAAAACGCCGTTTTCGACCGCGCCAAACTCATCAAGGTGCTCAACAACGAAGGCAGTAGCGTCGTAGAAAAATAAAACTTGGCACGGGGGCTAGCCCTCCCGTACAACAAAACACCAGATTTTATGAACTCACAAAATATCATGTTTGTCATCCTGGCAGTATTTATCGTGCTCAGTTCGTTGGCCACCGTGCTGACGAAGAGCATCGTGCGTGCTGCCACCTACCTGCTGTTTGTCCTCCTGGGCACTGCAGGTCTGTATTTCCTGATGGGCTACACCTTCCTGGGTGCGGTGCAGGTGATGGTATATGCAGGCGGCATCATTGTGCTCTATGTATTCTCCATCCTGCTTACCAGCGGCCGTCAGGAACAACTGAGCCGCAACACCGTGGGCAAAGTGCTGGCTAGCGCCGCCCTTTCCGTGGTGGGTCTTGGCGTATTCCTCTTGATGCTGTTCAAGCAGAACCTCTTCGAGCAGGTAGCCGTGCTCGGTGCTCCCAGCGAGCCCGTGGGCGAAACTACCAATTCCATTGCCTCCATCGGCCGTGTGCTCCTCGCTTCGGGCGAACAGGGCTACCTCCTGCCCTTCGAGGCTGTCAGCCTCCTGCTCTTGGCTTGTATCGTTGCCGGTCTGCTGATTGCGCGTAAACATTAACCATAATCAGAACCCCACATGATACACATTGAATATATCCTGATTATCTCGGCCGTGATGATGTTTGCCGGCATCTACGGGTTCTTGACCCGCCGCAGCACGCTGGCCATTCTGCTGTCCATCGAATTGATGCTCAACTCTGCCGACATCAATTTCGCAGTGTTCAACCGCATGCTCTTCCCCGAGGGACACGAGGGCTATCTATTCTCCCTCTTCACCATCGCGATAGCAGCTGCTGAAAGCGCCGTGGCCATTGCCATCATGATCAACCTCTACCGTATGTTCACCAGCATCGGCGTGGAGAAGTTGAAGAACATGAAATGGTAATCGCTCGCCAGTATCTCATCTACTAACCTAGTTGATTCATATTTTTTATGGAATATACATTATTCATTCTGTTGCTGCCATTCCTCTCGTTCCTCTTATTGGGCGTTTGGGGTAAATGGTTAAGCCACAAGGTGGCCGGCCTCATCGGTACGTTGAGCCTGGCCGCAGTGACGGTGTTGTCCTACATGACTGCATGGACCTACTTCACTGCCGACCGCGTGGGCGGAATCTACGAGACGTTGGTTCCCTACAATTTCGAGTGGTTGCCCATGGGCTCGCTTCACTTTGATATGGGTATTATGCTTGATCCCATCTCTGTGATGATGCTCATCGTCATCAGCACCGTTTCGCTGATGGTTCATATCTACTCCTTCGGCTATATGCACGGCGAGCGCGGATTCCAGCGTTACTACGCCTTCCTGAGCCTCTTCACCATGTCAATGCTGGGACTGGTTGTCGCCACCAACATCTTCCAGATGTATCTCTTCTGGGAGCTCGTGGGCGTGTCGTCCTACCTTCTCATTGGTTTCTACTTCACGACGCCTGCTGCCATTGCGGCTTCCAAGAAGGCGTTCATCGTCACCCGCTTTGCCGATATGTTCTTCCTGGTCGGCATCCTCATCTACGGCTACTACTGCAAGAGCTTCGGCTTTGATTTCGACGCAGCAGGCTTTGCCGAGGGCAGCTTCATGCTTCCCACCGCGCTGGTGTTGATGTTTATTGGTGGTGCTGGTAAGAGTGCCATGTTCCCCTTGCACATTTGGTTGCCCGATGCCATGGAAGGTCCTACGCCTGTCAGTGCCCTGATTCACGCTGCCACGATGGTTGTGGCCGGTGTCTATCAGATTGCCCGCCTCTTCCCGCTCTGGATTCAGTATGCGCCCGAGAGCCTGAGCATTGTCGTATGGGTTGGCGCGTTCACGGCATTCTATGCTGCCGCTGTGGCTTGTGCGCAGAGCGACATCAAGCGTGTGCTCGCCTTCTCCACAATTTCGCAGATAGCCTTCATGATGGTGGCCCTCGGTGTTTGCATGCCTGGCCACGAGGCTGTGATTGACGCCCACGGCTCGCTGGGTTACATGGCCTCCATGTTCCATCTCTTCACCCACGCCATGTTCAAGGCTTGCCTCTTCCTCGGTGCCGGCTGCATCATTCATGCCGTTCACAGCAACGAGATGAGCGCAATGGGTGGCCTGCGCAAGTATATGCCCATCACGCATATCACCTTCTTGATTTCCTGTCTGGCCATTGCTGGTATTCCCTTCTTCTCGGGCTTCAGCTCGAAGGACGAGATTATCACCGCCTGCTTCAACTACAGCCCCGTTGTGGGTTGGTGGATGACGGGTGTGGCTGCCATGACCGCTTTCTATATGTTCCGTCTCTACTTCGGTATCTTCTGGGGCACTGAGAACAAGGAGCTCCACGCTCACCACACGCCCCACGAGGCTCCGCTGACGATGACGCTCCCCCTCATCGTACTCACCGTTATCACCGTGGGCGTTGGTGTCTATACCACGCTGGGCGGCTTCCTCGAATGGGGCGGCAGCTTCGGTAGCTTCGTAACAGCCAACGGCGAGGACTACACCATCCACTTTGAGAAGCAGGTGGCCATCACCAGCACCGTGATTGCTATCTTGGCCATCGCCCTTGCCACCTATATATATAAAGGAGAGAAGCAGCCCGTGGCCGACCGTATGTACGCAGCCTTCCCCCGCCTGCACCGCTGGGCCTACAAGCGTTTCTATATGGACGAAGTCTATCAGTTTATCACGCACCGCATCATCTTTGCCCGCGTGAGCAAGCCCATCGCTTGGTTCGACCGCCACATTGTCGATGGATTCTTCGACTTCCTGGCTTGGGGAACGCACACGCTGTCCTATCAGATTCGCAATCTGCAGAGCGGCAGTGTACAGCAGTACGCCCTCGTATTCTTCTTGGGCATTCTCCTCGTGATCTTCAGTGTCCTGTTCTTTTAAGATAAACATTCAGCTATGAGTAATTTATTGTTATTATCCATATTCGTGCTCATCCCCCTGGTGATGCTCGTCGGTCTGTGGGCCGCACGCACGCTCAACCAGGTGAGGGGTGTGATGGTCGTTGGTAGTACGGCACTCCTGATTCACGCTGTCTATCTGACCTTTGCCTTCCTGGCAGCCCGCGAAGGCGGCAACACGGACCCCATGCTCTTCCACGACTGTGTGGAATGGTTCCCTGCGCTTCATATTAACTACGAGGTAGGTGTTGACGGCATTAGCGTGGTGATGCTTTTGCTTTCCGCCATCATCGTCTTCACGGGAACTTTCGCTTCTTGGAAACTTCAGCCGCTTACCAAGGAATATTTCCTCTGGTTCACCCTCCTTTCGATGGGCGTGTTCGGCTTCTTCATCACCATCGACATGTTTGCCATGTTCATGTTCTACGAGATAGCGCTCATCCCCATGTACCTGCTTATCGGTGTCTGGGGTAGCGGTCGCAAGGAATACTCGGCCATGAAACTGACGCTCATGCTCATGGGCGGTTCTGCCTTCCTGATGATGGGTATCTTCGGTATCTATTTCGGAGCAGGTGCCAATACGATGAACATCCTTGACATTGCTAACCACACAGGCGGTGCCACGGCCATCCCCTTGGCCCAGCAGTGCATTTGGTTCCCGATGGCCTTCGTCGGTTTCGGTGTCCTCGGTGCCCTCTTCCCCTTCCACACTTGGAGCCCCGACGGTCACGCTTCCGCGCCTACTGCCGTGTCCATGCTCCACGCTGGTGTGCTGATGAAGCTCGGTGGCTACGGCTGCTTCCGCATCGCCATGTACCTCCTGCCCGATGCAGCGCAGGAACTGGGCTGGATATTCCTCATCCTCACGGGTATCTCCGTGGTCTATGGTGCATTTAGCGCGTGCGTACAGACCGACCTGAAGTACATCAACGCATACTCCTCCGTTTCGCACTGCGGTCTGGTGCTCTTCGCCATTCTGATGCTCACCAAGACTTCCTGCACGGGTGCTGTTCTCCAGATGTTGAGCCACGGTTTGATGACCGCCCTCTTCTTTGCCCTCATCGGTATGATTTACGGCCGCACCCACACCCGCGACATCCGCGA
>CAMBWV010000134.1 GCA_945871755.1 uncultured Bacteroidales bacterium | reverse complement strand
CTTTGTTTTAAGCACGGAAGGTGTCTGTATGCTTATTCGCTGAATAGTTACGCTCTTCATCGGCAAAAAACTATCTACAATACGGAGAAAAATTCCGCAAACTCCAAGAAAAATTTTTCTCAGTAATGTAAAATTTTCTACCTCTGAGGTAAAAATCCCATTTTTTAGCCAAAAAAAAGAGGAGAAAACCCCGTATCTATGGGCTATCTCCTCTTTGCTAGTACAAAGATAATCCTTTTTCAGCCCAAATCCAAATCGCATTAACATTTCGCAACACGCCTGAAATGACAATTTGCAGCGATTTGCAGCAGACGGGTACTGGCGTGTATTATATTACGAGGCGCACTTCATCAAGGAAGTCATCCCTCGCTGCGATAATGGGACAGCGCAGTGAATACTTACACGATTCGTTGGCGAGCTGATATTTTTTTCCGTGATATTTTGCCGAAAACAGACGTTTTATTACTTTTGCACAAAATACGGGGTGGCGTACACGCCCTCCTTCCAATCATTATCTTCTATGGAAACGATAAAAGTTCAAGACCGTCTGTTCACCCCCTTCCTTTCGGAAGCGGAAATCAAGGGTCGCGTGGCCGAACTGGCAGCGCGCATCGACAAGGACTATGCAGGGAAGTGTCCGCTGTTTCTGGCCGTGCTGAGCGGCTCGTTTGTCTTTGCCGCCGACCTACTGCGCGCCGTCACCATCCCGTGCGAGATTGCCTTCATCCGCGTGTCCTCCTACGAGGGCATGGGTTCCACTGGCCAGGTGAAGCAACTGATGGGTCTGAAAGAGGACATCGCTGGCCGCGACGTGATTGTCGTGGAAGACATCATTGACTCGGGCCTCACGATGAAGGAACTCCAAGGCATCCTCGCCGAGAAGCAACCTGCGTCCGTACGCCTCGCCTCGCTGCTAGTAAAGCCGGGCAACCTGAAGGTGGACCTCGACATCCCCTACCGCTGCTTCGACATTCCCAACGACTTCATCGTGGGCTACGGCCTCGACTACGACGGCCAGGGACGCAACCTGCCCGCTATATATAAGGTATGTCCTTCGGAATAATCCAACCCAAGGACTGGCAACGAATCAGCGATAAACGCACAAACGCTGGCCGCCCTTCATCGAAAGGACTGGCCAACAGCATATACATTAGAAATTAGAAATTCATGAAAAACATCGTTATTTTCGGAGCTCCGGGCTCGGGCAAAGGCACGCAGAGTGCGCTGCTCGTGGAAAAATATGGATTCAAGCACATCTCTACCGGCGACGTGCTCCGCGCTGAAATCAAGAAAGGCACCGAACTGGGCAAGACCGCCCAAGGTTTTATTGACAACGGGCAACTGATTCCCGACGAACTGATGATTAGCATCCTGGCTGGCGTTTACGATGCGCTGTGCCCCTGCGAAGGCGTCATCTTCGACGGATTCCCCCGCACCGTTCCCCAGGCCGAAGCACTCAAGGTGATGCTGGCCGAACGCGGCACGGAGGTAGCTGCCATGCTCGAACTCAATGTGCCCGATGAAATGCTGATGGAGCGCCTCATCAACCGCGGCAAGACCTCGGGACGCGCCGACGACAACGAGGAAACCATCCGCAAGCGCCTCAACGTGTACAACACGCAGACGGCTCCGCTCATTGCCTGGTACGAAGCCGAAGGCAAGCGCAACGCCGTGAAGGGTTACGGTCCGTTGGAAGAAATCAACGCGGCCCTTTGCCAAGTGATCGACGCGCTCTAACGGTTCCCCGCCCCCTATTCTTCGACCCTCCTTACCTATTTATAAATATATATGGCCGAAAGCAATTTTGCCGACTATGTAAAGATTTATTGCCGCTCGGGCAAGGGCGGCCGTGGCTCCATGCACCTGCACCGCGCCAAATATCAGCCCAACGGTGGGCCCGATGGCGGCGACGGCGGACGCGGTGGCCACGTCTATCTGCGCGCCAACCACAACTATTGGACCCTGCTCCACCTGCGCTATGAGCGCCACGTCTTCGCAGGCAACGGTGGCAATGGTTCGAAATGCTGCTCCCACGGTTCGGATGGCGAGGATAAATACATCGACGTGCCCTGCGGCACCGTGGCCTACGATGCCGAAACGGGAAAGTACCTCTGCGACGTCGTGGAGGACGGACAAACGGTGATGCTGCTCAAAGGCGGACGCGGCGGACTGGGCAACTGGCAATTCCGCACTGCCACCAACCAAACGCCTCGCTATGCCCAACCCGGCGAACCGATGCAGGAGATGATGGTGATTCTTGAACTGAAGCTGCTGGCCGACGTCGGACTGGTGGGCTTCCCCAATGCGGGTAAATCTACCCTCCTTTCTTCGCTCTCCTCGGCTCGCCCCAAGATTGCCAACTACCCCTTCACCACGCTCGAGCCCAACCTCGGCGTGATTCCCTACCGCGATGGCAAATCGTTCATCATGGCCGATATTCCCGGCATCATCGAAGGTGCAGCCGAGGGACGCGGCCTGGGGCTTCGCTTCCTCCGCCACATTGAGCGCAACTCCCTCTTGCTCTTCATGGTGCCCGGCGACACGGATCACATCAAGCAGGAGTACGAGACGCTGCTGGGCGAGTTGCAGAAATTCAACCCAGGCATGCTCGACAAACACCGCATCCTGGCCGTCACCAAGTGCGACCTCCTCGACGACGAGCTCATTGAAATGCTCCGCGAAGAGTTGCCCGACGACCTGCCCGTAGTATTCATCTCGGCGGTGACGGGCAAGGGACTGACGGAACTGAAGGACCTGTTGTGGACCGAGCTCAACAGCGAGAGCAACAAGCTCAAGGCACTCACCGCCGACGACATCCTCGTACACCGCGACCGCGAGGTGGGCATCTTTGCCAACGACTTTGCCGACTGGACTGACGACATCGAGCCCATGGAGGACGAGGACGACATCGAGGATCTGGAGGTTTACGACCTGGAAGAGTTGGAGGACGAATAAACACGCAATCTATTTGTATTTTCATGAGTAAAACGATAGTTCCCGCACTGCTGGAGTACCAGATGTCTCCCGCGGTGCGGGCTTTTAGCACACAGCGAACCGCAAATGGGCCAGCCGATGGCCCGTATGCGGATTTCAATATCACCCACTACTGCGGCGATGAGGCCGACCACGTAGCCGCGTCGCGCCGCGGACTTTGTCAGGCGTTGGGCATTGCCGACAACCGCCTCTTCCTGCCGCACCAGACACACGGCACGGCGGTGGTGGAGGTCAGTGCGGAGTTGCTGGAGCTGCCCGCTGCCGAGCAGCAGCAACGGCTCTACGCGAAGGACTGCATCCTGACCCGCGAGCGGGGCGTCTGTATCGGCGTTTCGACGGCCGACTGCGTACCCGTGCTTGTCTATGACGCTTCCACGCAGTGCGTCTGTGCCATCCATGCAGGCTGGCGCGGCGTGGTGGGCAACGCCGTAGGCGCAGCGTTTCGTCAGTTGCGCCAGCACGCAGATTTTGATGCTTCACAAGTGCGCGCGGTCATTGGTCCTTCCATCTCGCAAGCGGCCTTTGAAGTGGGCGATGAGGTGGTGGACGCCTTCGCACAGGCCGGTTTTTCCATCGCACAGATAGCCCGACGCATGCCTGCTGCCGATGGCAAGCGCTATCACATCGACCTTTGGGCCGCCGTAAGCCAACAGTTGCTCCGCGAGGGCGTTTCGCTCGACGCGATTCAGGTCAGCGGTATCTGCACTTATGCGGAAGCCGACACTTTCTTCTCCGCACGCCGCTTGGGCATCCGTTCTGGACGCATCTTCTCGGGCATCCTGCTGGTGTAGTGGAGCCTTTCTTCTTGCTGGAAGGCTTTGCCACAGAACCAGAAGATTCTGCCAAAGAACGGGAAGGCCCTGCCAAAGAACGGGAAGGCCCTGCCAATATTCTTCATAGCCAACACAATTCTCACTTAGCATTCAAAAATATGGAAACTATCCTCTTCGACCTCGACGGCACACTTCTCGACACACTGACCGACCTTTCCAATGCCGTCAATCATGCGCTGCGCTCACACGGACTGCCCGAACGCTCGCGGATGGAGATTCGCCAATTTCTGGGCAACGGCATCTACAATTTGGTCAAGGCTTCCGTGCCACCAACCCTAGATGAAGCGGCCTTCGAACCCGTATTCGCCACCTTCCGCCAGTACTACATGGCCCACTGCCTCGACTTCACGCAGCCCTTCCCTGGCATCCTGGACACCCTGCAAGCACTCCAGCAGCGCGGCACCCGTATGGCCATCATTTCCAATAAGCTGCAGCCCGCCGTGACAGAACTCAACGACCGTTTCTTCCGCCAGTTCATCGAAATTGCCGTGGGCGAGAGCGAAACGGTGCGCCGAAAGCCCAACCCCGATGCCGTGCTCTGCGCCCTAGATGCCTTGGGCAGTAAAAAGGAGCAGGCGCTCTATGTCGGCGATAGCGAGGTGGATGTGGAAACGGCCCGCCGCGCTGGCCTACGTTGCGCCTGCGTCACCTGGGGCTTCCGCGACGAAGACCAACTCCGCCTGCTCGCGCCCGACTTCCTGATTCACCAGCCC
>CAMBWV010000133.1 GCA_945871755.1 uncultured Bacteroidales bacterium | reverse complement strand
CGTGAGTCTTGTCAGCATCGTAGGCGTCGCTATAGATGAGGGCATTGTTCTCGCCTTTGCCGCGATTGGTCAGGTAGGTGCCGTCGGCCACGCTCTCTATCTGATAGCAGGTGTTACGCGTCAGGGTGACAAAACCAGCGTCCACGAAGCGGAAATAGCTAGCCTCGTCCGTGGGGTCCGTCATCATGCGCAGGCTACCGTCGGCCTGAGCCGTAAGCACCTGTGCGTTGTTGGCGGTATGGGCCAACTGGAATACGTTGTCCATGCCCTCCACAGGGAGAACGCGGAATATCTGGTTCGTATTTCCGTTGTACTCCCATTGCAACAACTTACCAGGGTCGGTGGAGGTGAGAGCCATGTCGAGCACTTGGTTATAGTTGCTGTTCTTGATGACATAGGCATTGGTCTCGTTGCCATAGAGGGAGAAGGTCCATTGCTGGCCGAGCTGGTCGATGTCAGCGTCGGCTAGAGAAAGGAAGGTGCCGTGCGTGCCGTTATTGCCATTGGTCACGGCTTTTCCTGTGGGCACACTGATGATTTGGTAGGTCTTGCCGGTGGTGGGCAAGGTCTGCGCTTGAAGCCCAAGGGAGGGGAGGGCCAATAGCATAGCCAGCAGGCATGCTAGATAGCGGCTGGATAGGTTGGTGATGTTCATGTTGGGTTGGTTTTTTGCGGGTTATTGTGGCTGGTGGAGATTCTGGATTTTCTAGAGATTCTAGATGTTCTAGATGTTCTAGATGTTCTAGATGTTCTAGATGTTCTAGATGTTCTAGATATTCTAGAGGTTCTAGAGGTTCTAGATTATCTGGAGATTCTGGATTTTCTGTAGGAATTTTCTTCTTTTGCTTAGGGTTTATAGGTGGCCTTGCCCGTTTTCTCGTCGTTATAGATAATTTCGCGCAGGGCCTCGGGCGTTGTGCGGACGGCATCGCGGGTCAGCTCGGGCACATTGTAACTTTTCATCAAGTATAAATGGTGCTCAGGGTCTTCCTGCGGCAACAGGAATGCTTTGTGGTCGCGACCGTCTTTGTCGAAGTAGGCAATGTAGGGGCGGGTATAGGAACCATCGTCGCGGCGCGAGGAGAATACTATCCATCTGCCGTTGCTGCTCCAAGTGTGGTAGGAATCTACGTCGGCACTATTGGCAGCGGAGAGGGGGCGGACGGTGCCCGTCTGAAGGTCCTTGACGTAAAGGTCCGAACTTTTGTGCCAGATATGGAACTGGCCGAAGTCGCCCATAGTGAAGAGCACGTAGCGGCCGTCGGGACTGACGCGCGGAAGGGTGATGCTGCTCGCGGAGTCGCACTTCACTTCGACAACGGGCTCGCCAAAGGTGCGTGTCTGCTCATCGAAGGGGATGCTCATCAGGTTGTAGCGAATGGAGTCGTAGCGCGAGAGGAGCGCATCGCTATGTACGGAGTCGGGAAGCTCAGTGAGGAAGGGCGTTGCGGCCGAGCAGTAGAACACGCGGCTACCATCGGGGGCCCAGTTGGGGAAGGTTTCCATGGCTTCCTTGCCCTTGATGATATTGGTCAGTGTGCCGTTGTCCGCATCAAAGAAGACGAGGTCCGAACCGTAGTCAAGCACTTCAATCTTCTGCTTATCGATGGTATGGAATGCCTGGCCCGTCAGATTGCTGGAGAAGACCACCCAATTCTTCTTGGGGTGCCACGACGGATATACGCAGTTGGAGAGCACGCTGTCGCACTTCATGTTCATCTTGCGGGCTTTGCCGTTATCAATGAAGATGGTGCCGCCATGGTTGGCGCGAACGTGGAAGAGCATGTGCTCGGTGCTGTAGTTTTGGTAGTTGTGGCAGTTCACGCAGTGGTTGTTGTCGGCATCGTACGTGCGGTTGTTTTCGTAGATGGGCTTCTCCGTGAAGTTGGTCAGGTTGCGCTGGTAGATGCCCAACTGGCGATAGAGTTCGTAGCTCGGTTCGATGAGGCGGTAACTCAGATACGGGTCGATTTCTTCCTGCGCCACGGTGATGGCATACTCGGGAAATTTCACCCAGCCCGCTTCCTGTTCGGCGTAGATGGCCAAGCGGAGTGTGCCGCCCTTGTTCTCGTTGAGCAACTGCCGCCACTCGGTGGAGTCAATCAGGAGTTTTCCGTCGGCATCGGCATTTACAATGATTTCTCCCTTCTTGCCCGTGATGCTGGCGGCATACGCGGAGCCCGCATTCTTCACTTGTACGTTCAAGGGGGCAATGTTGGGCGGAATCACAATATCGCGGTAATCGGGAAACAGTTGCAGGGAATCCTTCGTCTCGGAGAAGGACTGCGGAAGCGTACCCTCGCTGGCGCAGGCGCTCAGCAGCAGGGCCGCAGGTAGTATATAATGGAGTAGTTTCATGCGAAAAGAATTAGTTAACACCGCTCTTGTTCTTGTTTTCCTTATCCTCTTTCTTGGTCAGGTTCTCGCAGTAATAATAATATACGTAGTGACCCAGCCAGTTGGGCTCAAGGAATTGGCGCACCTTTTCGGGCACTCCGCCCTTGAGGTCCTTGGCCATCACCTGTTGCCAGTTGGCACCCGCTCCACATTCACTTTGATAATAACTCTGGATGTCGAGGATGAAAGCCTGCACAGTGGCGTAGGGCGAGCCAGGGCGGTTGTTGTTAGGTGCGTATTCTGGGAACATCTGATAGGCATCGGGATTCTTCAGCCCATGGATGGCAATGGCTTCTTGCACACAAAGCGGCAGGGGACGGCCAATGTTCTTGAGCACCTGGGCACGTGGGAGGAAATTCTTGAGGTCTTTCGAGTACAGACAAGCGGCGATGGACGCATCAATGGCGTCGTTGCTACCGCTGAGCAGGCCGATGTTGTAGCCCATGAACATGGGGCGGCGATAGTTTTGCTCGAAGCGCGCGTCCTCGGGCTTGAGTTTGAGCACCTCGCTCAGCATTGCGTCGCTCTTCACCAGTTCGGGGTCGTCCACCATCGGCGAATAGCGTTCTACAAAGGCTTGCTCGAAGGGCATCTCGCTGATCAATTTCAAATACTTGCGCGCCAGGTTGGCCTCGCCGCCCACGATGGCACAGAGGGCCATACGCTTGAGCTGGTAGATGGTCGGGCCGTTCATCACCACCTTGTCCATGGCTGCGCGATAACTGGAGTTCATCAAGCCCGTGAAGAAGCTGCAATCGGCTTCGAAGATGCCGTACTCCTCGCTGCCGTCCTTGACATCGAGAGGCATTTCGGGATAGTGGAAGGGCAGGTCGAAGAGACGGTCTAGGAGGGAGTGGGTTTGCAGCAGTCCAACGGCGTAGTAGGCAGCTACGGAGCGCGTGGCAGATTTGGCGGAGAGCGCATCATCAGCCAACTTTTCAATTTCCTCGAAGTCACCCGTCAGCACGCGGTTCTGCATTCTGCACGTCAGAATCTCGTTTTCGCGCTCACCGAGGGCGTAGGTGGTCAGGCCCGCAAAGGCCAGGATGACTACGAGCGAGCCCCACGGCAACCTTATCCAGTGGCTTCGTCCATCTTCTGCGGCAGGGGCGGGACCCGCTTCGGTTTTCTTCGCGCCCAGATGACGCACGGCGCAGCGGATGCCGCCCAAGATGAAGGCTGCGAAGGCCAATAAAATGGGATAAAGCACAATGACGGAGGCTTCGTTCTTGTAGAAAAGACTATAGCCGCGCCATACCATCCAGCCCAGAAGGGCAAAACCCAGCAGCGCACTCAGACCATGGAGCATACGCGGCAGGCAGAGCACGCGGTCGAGGGCCCAGGTGGCAAACGTCAAAAGCAGGGCCAACAACAGACCGCCCATCCACGCACTCTTGAAGGCGAGCAAGACGTAGCGGGCTCCCCAGTAGAGGGTGCCGAAGTCTTTGTCGGTGAGAAATTTCATGGTCACAGCGTTGGCCGAAACGTAACTATCCTGCTGTGCACGGGTAAATACGTCGCCATAAACCCACGTGCAGAATACCCACACAAGGAGGAAGGTCAACACATAAGGCAATGGTTTGAGGTATTTGTGCAGGCTGTGCACAGGACAGGCTTTCGGTTGTTCCGCAGAAGTCTGTGCAGGTTGTTTTTGATGATGCTTGTATGTCTTTTTACTCATTATAGATAACAATATTTGTTCAGTTGCGTCAGCAAGGGCAGGCCAAAACCTGCCCTTACAAAATATGAATTTGCAAATTGCTTATCCAAGCGGCGCGTGCCTACTTGACGGCCACCTTCTGGCCACCCACGATGTAAATACCAGGTTGGAAACCATCCAGGACGGTATGTGCCTGGTTGATGTGGAGGCTGCGAACGAGCTGTCCGCCCAAGGTGTAAACGCGGAGGTTCACGGGCGAGGTGGCATGGATAGAGATGCAACCCTTTCCGCCCACTATATTATAATAAGGCGTAGCCGTGGCTTCCTCAATGCCTGTCGAGGCGAGGTCGAAGCCATATTGGTCGTCGAGATAGTTCACACGTTGTTCAATCCAGTTGCAGATGTAATCCACATCGCCTGTAATGTCGGAGTGCAAGGAACTCCAGCGGTTTTGTTCGCGCAGGTCGGCGCGGCTGCTGTGGAAGAGGTTGGCGTAGTCGCGGAAGCGTTGTTGCAGGTTCTCCACGAGGAAATCCTTCACGCGCAGTTCGG
>CAMBWV010000132.1 GCA_945871755.1 uncultured Bacteroidales bacterium | reverse complement strand
ATCCTCATGGCAGGTCTCAACGGTGCGGGTAAGACCACCCTCTCGGGCAAACTCGCCCTCCTGCTCAAGACGAAGAAAAACCGCCGTCCCTTGCTTGTGGCCTGCGACGTCTATCGTCCTGCTGCCGTTGAGCAGCTCCGCGTGCTGGCCGAGCAGATTGACGTGCCCATCTATATGAATCTGGAGAGCCAAGACCCCGTGGCCATTGCCCGCGAAGGTATTCAGCACGCTAAGGCTAAGGGATACGACACGGTGATCGTCGATACCGCTGGTCGTCTGGCCGTTGACGAAGAACTGATGCGCGAGATTGCAGCCATCAAGGAGGCTTGCCAGCCTGACGAAACACTCTTTGTCGTTGATGCCATGACAGGTCAGGACGCTGTGAATACGGCCAAGGAGTTCAACGACCGCTTGGACTTTGACGGCGTCGTTCTGACGAAACTCGATGGCGACACCCGCGGTGGTGCAGCCCTGAGTATTCGCACCGTGGTGGATAAACCCATCAAGTTTGTCGGCACGGGCGAGAAAATGGAAGCCCTCGACGTCTTTCACCCCGAGCGAATGGCCGACCGCATCCTCGGCATGGGCGACATCGTCAGCCTCGTGGAGCGCGCACAAGCCCAATACGACGAGGAGGAAGCCAGAAAACTCCAGCGCAAAATCCAGAAGAACCAATTCGACTTCGACGATTTCCTCGGCCAAATCCAGCAAATCAAGAAGATGGGCAACCTGAAGGAACTCGCCTCTATGATTCCCGGCGTGGGCAAGGCCCTGAAGGATATCGACATCGACGACAACGCCTTCAAGAGTATCGAGGCCATCATCCAGTCCATGACTCCCAAGGAGCGCAAGCACCCCGAAATCCTCAATCAAAGCCGCAAGAACCGCATTGCCAAGGGTTCGGGCACCACGCTTCAGGAGGTCAACCGCCTTGTCAAGCAGTTTGACCAAACGCGCAAGATGATGAAGATGGTGACGGGCTCGAAGATGGGCAAGATGATGGGCAAAATGCCGATGATGCCTGGAATGCCCGGAATGCCGAAAATGAAATAAGAAATTATAAACAAGGGCAGGCCTCAGTAGATTCAGAGCCTGCCCTCTCTATTTATATTATAAGCACTCATATTCACCCGACCATGACAATAATTGACGGCAAAGCCACTGCGGCTCAAATCAAGCAGGAAATCGCTGCCGAGGTGCAGCAGATGATAGCCAACGGCATGAAGCGCCCGCACCTTTCAGCCGTACTCATCGGCCACGATGGCGGTAGCGAAACCTACGTGCGCAACAAGATTTTGGCGTGCGAAGCCTGCGGTTTCACCTCCTCCCTCCACCGCTTCGAGGACGACGTGACGGAAGAGGAACTCCTCGACTGCATTCACCAACTCAACAACGACCCCGATGTGGACGGCTTTATCGTGCAACTGCCCCTGCCGCACCACATCAACAAGGAGCGCATCATCCAGGCCATTGACTACCGCAAGGACGTGGATGGTTTCCATCCCATCAACGTAGGACGTATGGCCATCGGCCTGCCCTGCTTCCTCAGTGCTACGCCCCGCGGCATCCTCGAACTCCTCCAGCGCTACAATATCGAGATGAGCGGCAAGAAGTGCGTCGTCCTAGGCCGCAGCAATATCGTGGGCAAACCCATGTCTCAACTCATGATGCAGAAGGAGCACGGCGACACAACCGTCACCGTATGCCATAGCCACAGCCAAAACATTGCGGAGGAATGCCGCCAGGCCGACATCCTCATCGCTGCCATCGGCAAACCAGGCTACGTGACGGCCGACATGGTGAAGCCCGGAGCCGTAGTCATCGACGTAGGTACGACCCGCGTCCCCGATGCCACCCGTCCCAGCGGCTACCGCCTCTCTGGCGATGTTGATTTTGAGCACGTGGCTCCGCTCTGTAGTTATATCAGTCCCGTGCCTGGCGGTGTAGGCCCCATGACCATCTGTATGCTCATGCGCAACACGCTGGCCGCTGCCAAGCACGAGTATTACTAGTTCTGAGTAAAATGCAATGTACCGCACGTTGCTCGCAACGTGTGGCCTCGCGAAAATGGAACTTGAGGATATTTCCGAATTTCGCGGAGCCACACGTTGCAAGCAACGTGCGGTACATTGCATTTACGCTGACAGCAAACTGGCTATATGGTCAGACTAAAAAAGGATTGCCTGCTTGGCAATCCTTTTTTATTGGTAGCGAGAAAGGGACTTGAACCCTTGACCTTCGGATTATGAATCCGACGCTCTAACCAGCTGAGCTATCTCGCCATTCGCGGAGTAGGTTTCCCCCTCGTTTGCGAGTGCAAAAGTAGGGAATAGTTTTGGATTGACCAAATGCTTTGTTGGATTTTTTTCTTTTTCGCTTCATTTTCGGGCGTATTCTTGGAATATGGCTGTCTTATATGGCTGGCACACGCCTATATATATACGTACGCACGCGTAGCGGTTAGGGCTGCTAGCGTTTTATGGCTACAGATTGCTATGGTTGGGATGCCGTTCAACCCCGTTTCTCCACTTTCCCCGCCCGCCCGCCGCTGTCGTCCAGCAAAAAATCGTACCTTTGCGGACACAAACCTCTTTCCTAACTATTCAAGCCGTATGATTCCTTTTACCAAACGTTTTTCGGATGAAGACTTGGAGTCGGTCAAGCAATGGATTCGCGACAACCTGGACACGATGCCCAAGTCCTTGCAACTGAGTCCGTCCACCTTTATTGCGGACTTGCCGACAACGGCCTCTTACTACATTGACATCATCGACCTGCACAAGGACAACCCCACCTATGCCGGACAAATCTATCACGCTTTCCAGATTCGCGAGCGCGTGGAGCAATTGCGCGCAGAGGGGAAGACGGAAGGGGAATAGTCTCTCGCTGGCAACACTCAAAGCAATAAAAATCAGCGCGGCGGCACCTTGAAATTGCAACTTCCAGCAAACGATATACCGCATACTGATAAAAATTCGGCCCATCCTTACGCAAAAAGTAGGGATGGGCTTTGTGCGCTTGTTACGTTTCTTTAATTTTGCGAATGAAATACCGTGCAAATGAACGGGCAGACCATTTCCTTGGCCTCTCGTTCCCACGCGCCCATAGTCCTCACAACGTCTAATCATTAGTGCCTTAGCAATATGAGTTTCAACGTACCCAGAACCGACAAGAAGCGTGTCGTCATCGTTGGCGGCGGATTTGGCGGATTGCAACTAGCCAACCGCCTGCGCAAATCCAACTTCCAGGTTGTGCTTGTTGACAAGAACAACTACCACCAGTTCCCACCCCTGATTTACCAGATTGCTTCCTCGGGCATCGAGCCGAGCAGTATCTCCTTCCCTTTCCGCAAGATTTTCCAGAAGCGCAAGGATTTCTACTACCGCATGGCGGAGGTGCGCTCCATCTTCCCCGAACAGAAGATTATCCAAACGAGCATTGGTAAGGTGGACTACGACTACCTCGTGCTGGCTGCCGGCACGACGACCAACTTCTTTGGCAACAAGCATGTCGAAGAGGAGGCCATGCCGATGAAGAACGTGAGCGAGGCGATGGGCCTGCGTAATGCCCTGTTGGACAACTTCGAGCGCGCCCTGACCTGCGCCAGTGATGTGGAGCGTCAGGAACTGCTCAACGTGGTCATCGTCGGTGGCGGTGCCACGGGTGTGGAGATTGCCGGCGCTCTTTCGGAAATGAAAAATTACGTACTGCCGAAGGACTACCCCGACCTGCCCAAGGGACTGATGAACATCTATCTTATCGAGGCTGGCAACCGCCTGCTCTCGGCCATGAGCGAGGAGAGTTCGGCCCATGTGGAGCAGTATCTGCGCGAGATGGGCGTCAACGTGTTGCTGGGCAAGATGGTGACGGACTTCCGCGACCACCGCGTGATGCTCAAGGACGGCTCTTCCATCGCCACACGCACCTTCATATGGGTGAGCGGTGTGGCGGCGCAACCCGTTGGCAATCTGCCCGAAAGCTACCTAGGCCGCGGTCGTCGTATCACGGTGAATGTCTTCAACCAGGTGGAGGGCCTCGACGGCGTATTCTCCATCGGCGACCAGTGCATCATGCCCGAAGGCGACCCCAACTGGGCTGGCGGCCATCCGCAACTGGCTCAGGTGGCCATCCAGCAGGGCAAACTCTTGGCCAAGAACCTCAAGCGCCTTGAAGCGGGCAAGGAGATGAAGCCTTTCCGCTACCGCAACCTCGGTGCGATGGCCACTGTGGGCCGCAACCGCGCTGTGGCAGAGTTTAGCAAGGTGCGCATGGCTGGTTTCTGGGCCTGGCTGATGTGGCTCATCGTTCACCTGCGCAGCATCCTAGGCGTTCGCAACAAGACCATCGTCCTCTTCAACTGGATGTGGAACTATTTCAGTTACAGCCAGTCGCTCCGCATGATTATCTATGCGAAGAAGGCGAAGGAGGTGCGCGAGCGCGAACAGCGTCTGGCCTCGCAGCACTGGGGCACGGACCTTTTGAGCGAAGGCGCTGATTAGGGGGACTTCGGTCGCTTCGCTCCCTTTGTCTCATACGGTCGCTGCGCGACCTTAGTTTCAGGCGGTCGCTTCGCTCCCTGGTTTCAGACGGAAGCCTTTCGGCTTCCTAGTTTCAGG
>CAMBWV010000131.1 GCA_945871755.1 uncultured Bacteroidales bacterium | reverse complement strand
AGGGAATAAATACGAGGTAGCCAACACCCTTTCCCCTAAAAACGGCCTCAGCGGGGCGAAAACGGGGCGAAAATCGACTAGGAAACGCTCCTATTTCCCTCAAATTCTGCCGTAGCTTTCGGAAAGTCCCTCATAAAAGTGTAGAGATTTTCCAAAAAGTCCCTCATAAAAGTGTAGCAAATGAAAGAAAAGTCCCTCATAAAAATGTAAAAGCACTTGGCAATCACCTGATTTTCGGCAGGAGGAATGGATGGACAACGTACCGCTCTATGCTAGCGGGAACGACTGGGATGACGAGATGCCTCCGTGAGGACAGAGGCTACTATTTACACAAGCGAGCGAAGGATTGGGGCAGGTGCTCCAATTCTTCGCTCGCTTTGATGGGGGCTAGAGAATCTAGCGGATCTAGAGATTCTAGCAGATCTAGAGATTCTACCAGATCTAGAGATTCTAGATTTTCCAGAGATTCCGGAAAGTCCGGAGAAACCAGAAAATCCGGAGAGCCGCCGCTCTATTTCCGGAGTGCAGCCAAGGTCTCGCGCAGGGTGGCAATCTTGCTCTGCGCATCGCTCTGCTTCTTGCGCTCCAACTCCACAACGGCAGCGGGCGCGTTGGCCACGAAGCGTTCGTTGGAGAGTTTCTTCTCTACGCCTGCGAGGAAGCCCTCGAGGTGTTTGAGTTCGGCTTCGGCTTTGGCTATTTCGGCCTCTACGTCAATGAGGTCGCCCAGGGGCACGGCATATTCTGTGGTGCCTACCATGAAGGCGCTGGCACCTTCGCTCTTGGCGGCCACCACCTCTACGGCATCCACGCCTGCCATCTTGCAAACAATGGCGTCCATAGCGGCAATGGGGTTGGCGCCTACCACCTGCAGGTGGAGCACTTCGCGCGGCGAGATGTTCTTGCTGTTGCGCACGGCGCGCACATTGGTCACCACACTGGCGGCCTGCGCCATGGCGGCAAGCAATTCGGCATCGCCTTCCTGCGGAGCGGCAATCTGCTGCGGGCTCACCATGATGCTCTCGCCCTCTTTGCGGTCGGCCAGGTGCTGCCACAACTCTTCCGTGATAAACGGCATGAAGGGGTGGAGCAGGTGGAGCAGATGGTCGAAGGCCTGGAGCACGGCGGCATAGGTCTGCGCATCAATGGGCTGGCCATAGGCGGGCTTCACGAGTTCGAGCAACCAGGCCGAGAAGTCGTCCCAGAAGAGGTGATATACCTCCATCAGGGCTTCGCTCAGGCGATATTTCGAGTAGAGGTCGGCCACCTCGGCGGCACGGTCGCGCAGGCGGGCTTCAAACCACTGGATGGCGAGCGCGGCAGCTTCGCTCTGCGTGGCTTCGGCGCTCACCTCCCAACCCTTGACAAGGCGGAAGGCATTCCATATCTTATTATTAAAGTTTCGTCCCTGCTCGCAGAGGGCTTCGTCGAAGAGGATGTCGTTGCCAGCAGGCGCGGAGAGCATCATACCCATACGCACGCCGTCGGCACCATACTTCTCGATGAGGGCGATGGGGTCGGGACTGTTGCCCAGTTGCTTGGACATCTTGCGGCCTAGGTTGTCGCGCACGATACCCGTGAAATAGACATTGCGGAAGGGCACTTTGCCCGTGTATTCCATACCGGCCATAATCATGCGGGCCACCCAGAAGAAGATGATGTCGGGACCCGTCACGAGGTCGGCCGTGGGATAGTAGTAGGCCAACTCGGGATTGTTGGGTTGGTTGATACCGTCGAAGAGGCTGATGGGCCAGAGCCACGAACTGAACCAAGTGTCGAGGGCATCTTCGTCTTGGCGCAGGTCCTCGTCCTTCAGGTTCTCGAAGCCAGGAATCTGGCGCGCCTTCTTGCCAGCCTCAAAGCGGTTCATCGCCACGACGAATCGTTCCTCCTCGCCCTCGGCTGTGGGCAGGTAGAAGGCGGGAATGCGGTGGCCCCACCAGAGTTGGCGGCTAATACACCAATCGTCGATATTTTCCAGCCAGTTGCGATAGGTCGTCACATACTTTTGCGGGTAGAACTTGATGTCGCCGTTCAATACGGGCGGCAGGGCGATGTCGGCAAAGTGCTGCATGGACAGGTACCACTGCATACACAGGCGCGGCTCCACGGCCGTGTCGGGGTTGCGCTCGGAGTAGCCCACCTTGTTCGTGTAGTCCTCCACCTTCTCCATCAGTCCCGCGGCCTCCAGGTCCTTGGCAATCTGCTTGCGCACGTCCATGCGGTCCTGTCCCACGTAGAGGCCAGCCGCCTCGGAGAGCGTGCCGTCGGGGTTGAAGATGTCGATGGTTTCGAGGTTGTGGGTTTTGCCGAGGTTGTAGTCGTTGACATCGTGGGCAGGCGTCACCTTCAAGCAGCCCGTACCGAACTCTATCTCGACATAGCGGTCCTCAATGACGGGAATCACGCGGCCCACGAGGGGAACGATGACTTTGTGGCCGCGCAGCCATTGGTTCTTCGGGTCTGTGGGGTTGATACACATGGCCGTGTCGCCCATGATGGTTTCGGGGCGGGTCGTAGCCACCACGGCGTAGTAGCGGCCGTCGGCATCCTGATGGAGCACCTCACCCTCGCAGCCCGTGGGCTGAACGGGGTTGGTGTCGGCATCGGCCACGTAGTAGCGGAGGTGGTAGAGGTGGCTCTGCTCCTCCTTATAGATGACCTCGATATTGGAGAGGGCCGTCTGTGCCTTGGGGTCCCAGTTGACCATACGCAGGCCGCGATAGATGAGACCCTTGTCGTAGAGGTCGCAGAAGACGCGGAGCACGCTCTCGCTGCGCTCGTCGTCCATCGTGAAAGCTGTGCGGTCCCAGTCGCACGAAGCACCGAGGCGGCGCAACTGCTTGAGGATGATGCCGCCGTGCTCGTAGGTCCATTCCCAGGCGTGGCCGAGAAACTCCTCGCGCGTCAACTCTTGCTTCTTGATGCCCTGCTGTGCCAGGCGGTTGACCACCTTGGCTTCGGTGGCGATGGAGGCATGGTCTGTGCCGGGCACCCAGCAGGCGTTCTTGCCCTCCATGCGGGCACGGCGCACCAGGATGTCCTGAATCGTATTATTGAGCATGTGGCCCATGTGGAGCACACCCGTCACGTTGGGCGGCGGGATGACTATGGTGTAGGGCTTGCGTGCATCGGGTTTTGAACTGAAGAGGTGGTGGTTCATCCAATATTCGTACCACTTACCCTCTACTTCTTCGGGGTTGTATTTAGTTGCTAGTTCCATAATCTAATTTTGTTTTGCATTACGTAGGGTGGCGAAGATGGCATCCTTGCGGTCAATCGTGCCGCGGCGGAATTTGCCCGCCTTCTTGGCGAGTTTCTTGCCACCATCGGCAAGGGCCTCTTCGTCCGTTATCCAGTCTTCGGCATAGAGCACCTCGGCATTAGGCACGTCGTCGTATTGATATTGCAGGCGGCGCATCTCCACGGAGTAACTGCCGTCCTTGGCCGTGAGAATCAACTGATAGGTGAAGCGCACGCGGTCCATCGACCATGCCTTGCGCTTGAAATACAGGTACTCCTCCACGCTAGCCACAATCAGTCCCTCTGCTGCATTTACCTCCGTGAGTCGTGCCTTCTCCAGGTGGTCGGGTCCTTCAATAATCTGCTTTTGCACAGCGTCCTTGAGCGTGGCAAAGAGGGCGTCCTTCGTCTGTCCCGGTGCTGCCACCGTTTCGGCAAAGCGCACCTGTCCATCGACCACGGGCACAGCGCCCTTCATCAAATACTTGGAATCATCAGCCACAGCAGTAGTCTTGGCCTTCTTGGCCTTCGGCTTAATCAGTTGCGCCATAGCACAGCCTGCTCCTCCCACGTCGGCAAGCGGAGCAGCCATCACAGCAATAGCCACAAGTAAGTGCTTTAGTTTCATGCTTAGGTTGGTCTTAGGGTTATTAGAATGCCCGCAAAGTTACGCAGAATTTCCTTATGCACAAATGATTTGGGGAAGGGAAATGGGAACAAGTAGGGAATTAATTCTCATATTAGTTCTCATTACAAGGTCTATGTACCGCGCGTTGCTTTAGGCGTATGATTCAGAGGGAATAGAATACAAATGATGTCTGGCTAATTAGAACGAACTCCGTACTCACGGCGCATACTTATAGCACAGCGGGTGCAGTACATTTTTCACCATCGTTTCGCATTGTGCGCCTCGCAGAGGTAATCTGCGGAGCGCACAAACAGTTAGGGAAAACCCGATCCTTCTATATAACAACCTGTTATTCCTGTTTGAATTGGGGTTCTCCCCAACCGATACTAACTTCCAACTAATATCTATTTCACCAAAGGGTTCTTTCTCCAATCTGCACCCATGATTTCAGAGCAAGTCACCGTGGGCGTCTGGCTCTTGCCATTGCTCACCACAGATTCCTTGGTCACATTATCAATGATATAATTGCCGAGTTCGCCCAATGTCACAGCGCCTTTCGTCTCCTGCAACTTCTTCAGAAGGAAATAGGTGAACAATCCGTGGCTCTTTTCCCTATAGGGATAAGCCGTCTCGTCACCACTGGCGGCTGAGAACACCACCATATTGCCCTGTGGCTCCGCCGGCCTTGCCTCGATGACCACGCCGCGCGCAGCTGCCAGCATGCCCTCGCCTCGCTGTGCGCCCGAGAAGCAGGCGT
>CAMBWV010000130.1 GCA_945871755.1 uncultured Bacteroidales bacterium | reverse complement strand
GTGAGTGTGCTTGTTCACCAGCAGGAGGGCGACAGCATGCACTGGCAGCAGGTGGGCCAGCCCAACACGTTGCTGAGCAGCCTGACGAACCTGCGCGCGGTGGCCCAAAACGGTGTGCTGACGCTCTACGGCCAGCAGGGCGGAGAGGCCAAGGCGGTGCGCATTCCCTACACGGAGCGGACCGTGGCACCGCAAACGGAATGGACAACGACGAGCCTTGCAGACCTGTTGCCCCAAACGGTGCAGGCGCGCCAGAATGGCCAGTTGTTGGCCCTCAATGCCGCGCATAACATCTACAGCTCTGCCGACGGCTTGACGTGGACAGCCGTGGGGGGCAGCCTGACGCCGACAACGCTCTTGGCGGGCGGCGAAACTTGTGTGCAGGCTCTCCACGAGCAGCAGTTCATGAGCAGCGAAGACGGTGTGACGTGGACAGCTGTGGCCAACGATGAGCCCGCCCTTGCCCCTGCCACGGACAGCGTCGTGTCGGTATGTGTGCCTGCGGGCAGCAGCGACGGACAGGAAGTGTTTGTGGCTGTGGAGCAGCGCAAGGGACAGGTGAACGTATGGCGCCGCACCGTGGATGTGGCTGGTGGGGAGGAGTACCCATGGATACGCATCCCTGCTGCGGAGACAAACCAATACAACTGCCCCGAACTGCGCCAGGCTTCCATGTTCCGCTATGATGGCGCAACGTGGATGACAGGTCTCACCACGGACGGACAGCCTGCCCCGCTCTATGCGAGCCACGACAATGGTCGTACATGGATTCCCGAGGAAATCAAACTGCCTAAGACATTCGCCCTTGGCACGTATCGTGTGGTGGCCGCTAGCGATGAGTATCAGTTTATCTGGTATATCAATGCTACTAGCGGCGAGATTTGGCGCGGACGGCATTTCCGGCTTGGTTGGAAGTAGTTGGAGTTAGGAGTTAGGAGTGAGGAGTGAGTCCTCCTATAATCCTCCTCTAAAATCCTCAAGCATCCTCAACCTCCTGCCGCGCCCCAAGACTATCGGGCTAGCAGCCGCAGGCTGCGATGAAACTAGAAGCCGCAGGCTTCGTTGAAACTTGAAACCAGGGAACGAAGTTCCCGTTGAAACTAGGGAACGAAGTTCCCGTAAAAGCGAAAAGCTCCGTGCCTATGCGTATCCTAATCTTCCTTATCGTTTTCCTGCTGACGGCTCCCCAGCTGTCGGCACAGGACGATGATGCCGAATATCGCATGGAGTTGGGCGCAGGCGTTGGTTTGGCCTTTGGGCTGAACGATTGCAACAGCGCGTGGTTCGGTTCCTCGAATATCGGCGGCGCGTTTGTCAGTCGCTTTATCCTCAATCCGCGCATGGCCGTCAAGGTTAACCTGGGTTATGGCCGTTTGGGCGGGACGACCGAGGGGCGCAGCGATTTCTATCCTGCCAATCCCAACGCGTCGGGCCCTGCGCGGTTGAACTATCAGCTCAGCGGCGACATCTACGACCTGAGTGCGCTCTACGAGCTCCACTTCCTGCCCTACGGTTATACGCAGGGCTATCAGGGCTACCGCCGCGTGACACCCTATATACAGATGGGTTTTGGCCTCTCGTATGGCACGGCAGGCAAAGCCTTCACCTGCAATATCCCCCTCGGCGTGGGCGTGAAATTCAAGGCCAGCCGCAGGCTCAACCTCGGCCTGGAATGGCGCATGCACCTCACGCCCAGCGATAAACTCGATGGACTGGAATACCCGCTCGGCATCAAGTCGATGGGCTTCCGCAATAAGGACCACTATTCCTTCACCCTGTTCACCCTGACCTACGACCTGGCACCGCGCTGCCCCACTTGCAATCGCGACTAACCCCCTCGAGCGCAACCAGAGCAACCAACGGTGCAGATACAAACGACCTACGAAAATATTAACGATGGATAGCCACAATCCCCTCCTCGACACAGAGGCCGCTACCCGCGACTTCGCCCGCCAACTGGGCGTGGACCTCAACCGCATCCCCCGCCACATCGCCATCATCATGGACGGCAACGGCCGCTGGGCCAAAGCGCGCGGACTGGACCGCAGCATGGGCCACCAGCAAGGCGTTGAGACCGTGCGCGAAATCACTACCGCCGCCTCGCGCTTGGGCGTTAGGTTCCTGACCCTCTACACCTTCTCCACGGAGAACTGGAACAGACCCGCCGCAGAGGTGGCCGCCCTCATGTCGCTCATCCTCACGGCCATGGAGGAGGAACTCTTCATGCGCAACAACGTTCGCCTGCAAGTTATCGGCGAAATCGAGCGTCTGCCGCAAGAGGTGCGCGAGGCCATCCTAGGCCTGGTGGAGCGCACAAGCCGCAATACGGGCATGACCATGGTCATTGCGCTCAGCTATTCCTCCAAATGGGAAATCGTGCGCGCCGTCCGCGACATTGCCAGCCGCGTGCAGCAGGGCCAACTCAGTCTCGACGACATCTGCGAGACAACCATTGACCAAGCTCTGGCCACCTCCTTCATGCCCGACCCCGAACTGCTCATTCGCACGGGCGGAGAGCTTCGTCTGAGTAACTACCTGTTGTGGCAGTGTGCCTACTCCGAGCTCTACTTCTGCGACACCTTCTGGCCCGACTTCAACACCCGCTCCCTCTGCGAAGCCCTCGTGGACTACCAGAACCGCGAGCGCCGTTTCGGCAAGACCAGCGAACAGGTGGCACAGCCCGAATAAAGTTCCCGTGTCTCCAACCGAAAGGTGCCGTCCAATAGCAGGCGCGCACCTTCCACTACCCCCTGAATATCCCAAATAACCACGAATATACGATGAAGCAACTTCTCTCCATCCTGGCGTTACTCACCCTCGCCTTTGCCATGCCCATGACAGCGCAGGCCCAGAACGTGCAGGAGAAGCCCAACATCACCTATACGGCAGAGCACCCGAAATACATCCTGGCCGGACTGGCCATTGATGGTATCAAGGGTTTCGACGACGATTACCTCTTGAGCCTCTCGGGCCTGAACATCGGCCAAATCTATGAGGTGCCGGGCAACGACATGAGCGAAGCCATTCGCCGCTACTGGGCGCAGAAACTCTTCTCCAACGTGCGCATCGAAGCCGATAGCATTGTGGGCAACAAGATTTACCTGCACATCTTCCTGACGGCCCAACCGCGCGTGTCGAGCATCCAGTACCACGGCATCAAGAAGTCCGAGCGCGAAGACCTCGAGCAGATGCTGGGCCTCGGCGTGGGCGCACAGATTACGCCCGATATGATCGACCGCGCCAAGCATATCATCAAGCGCCACTTCGACGGCAAGGGCTATAACAATGCCGAGGTGGAAATCGTGCAGCGCGAGGATGTGACGGGCGACAACCGCGTGCTCGTGGATATCTATATCAATAAGAACGAAAAGATCAAGGTTCACAAGATTTATATCACGGGCGTGGACAACCCCAAACAGATTAAGAAACTCAAGAAGGCCATGAAGAAGACGCACGAGAAGAGTCTCGTGACCATCTTCAAGAATAAGAAATTCCTGCCCGAGAAGTACGAAGAGGACAAAGGCTTCCTCATCGACAAGATGAACGCCTGGGGCTACCGCGATGCTTTGTTGCTGAGCGATAGCATTGTCAAAATCGACGACAAACACATTGATATTCATCTCGACCTCCACCAAGGACAGCGCTACTTCCTGCGCAACGTGAGCTGGGTGGGCAATACGGTCTATACCACGGCCTTCCTGGACAACGTGCTCAAGATGAAGCGCGGCGATGTATATAATATGGAGTTGCTGGACAAGCGTCTCAACACCGACGAAGACGCCATCGGCAAGCTCTACTACAACAATGGCTACGTATTCTACCAGCTCGACCCCGTGGAAATCAACATTGAGGGCGACTCTATCGACCTCGAGATGCGCATCGAAGAGCGCCGCCAGGCCACCTTCAATCATATTCGCATCACGGGCAACGACCGCGTCTATGACAACGTTATCCGCCGCGAACTACGTACGAAACCGGGCGACCTCTTCAGTATGGACGCCATTGAGCGAAGCGTGCGCGAACTCGCCGCGATGAACCAATTCGACCCCGAAGCCCTTCAGGCAGGTCTGGGCAAGGCCATCGTGCCCGACGAAGAGAGCGGAACCGTGGATATCAACTATCCCCTCGTCACGAAAGGCGGCGACCAGGTGGAACTCTCCGCCGGATGGGGACAGACGGGTATCGTGGGCCGCGTTGGCTTGAAGTTTACCAACTTCTCCATGCGCAACCTTTTCGGTAAAGGCAGCAAACGCGCAGGTTTCATCCCCCAAGGCGACGGCCAAACCCTCCAGCTTTCGGGTCAGACCAATGGTACGTATTTCCAAAGCTACTCGCTGGCCTTCCTCGACCCCTGGTTTGGTGGCAAGCGTCCCAATCAGTTCTCCTTCTCCATCTCCTATAGTAAGCAGAGCGACGTCAACTCCAATTACTACAACAACTACAATTCCATCTACAACTACATGTATGGCTACGGCACCAACAGTAGCTATTACAACTATACGAACTACTACGACCCCGACAAGTACGTGAAGATGTTCAACGTATCTGTGGGCTTCGGTAAGCGTTTGCGTTGGCCCGACGACTATTTCCATTTCATGGCCGAGCTGTCCTACACGCGCTATATGCTCAAGAGCTGTCAGTACTTCCTCA
>CAMBWV010000129.1 GCA_945871755.1 uncultured Bacteroidales bacterium | reverse complement strand
CTTATCAATGGCTGGTGGATTCTGGGGCTCAACGTGGCCACACTCATCGTGACCGTGCTCTCGCTAATAGTGCCGAGTTTCGTCATCGCACATATCCAACCGGCCAAAGCCATCCAGTATGAATAAATTCCGCTGCACCTGAAAAGGCTGCGAGCGCCAACTCTAAGAGAAACCTTGCGCAACGCCCGAAAAATAGTTCGCTTCCTCTCCGCGCTAATTCTGAGCGCGTATCTTCTGCTCCTCGTCTTGGTCAACTTTGGCCCAGCCGAGCAGTGGCTGACACGTCAGATAGAGGAGCGGCTTGCTGAGGTGCTGCAGACGGAAGTAAGCATCGGGCGCGTAGAGTTGGGCCTGTTCAATCGCGCCACCCTCCACGACGTGGTACTCAAGGACCAAGCGGGCAAAACGATGCTCCAAGCCGGTCTGCTTTCAGCCAAGGTGGAAGTAATGGCTATCCTGCGCGGCGACGTGACCTTGCGCACTGTTTCTCTGCTTGATGCTAACGTGCGTCTGTATAAGCAAAAGCCCGAGAGCCCCACCAATTTCCAATTTGTCGTTGACGCTTTTTCGTCTAAGGACAAGACCGAGCCCACGAAACTCAACCTGTGCATCAACTCCATTATTATTCGTCGGTGCAACGTTCAGTATGATGCACTTTATCAACCGACCACTCCCCAACGTTTGAATCCTGCCCATCTGGCTGTCAAGGACATTGACGCAAGCATTAGCCTAAAGCGTCTGACCTCTGACAGCCTGAATCTGCGTGTGCGCTCCCTGAGTTTTGAAGAGCAAAGCGGTTTGCACGTGCGCTCCCTCCGTTTGCGCTTGGCCGCAGGACGGAAACAGGCCACGCTCGAGCAGTTTCAGTTTGCCCTGAACAATTCCGAGCTCTCCCTGCCACGCATTCAGGCGAACTACGACGCCTCGTCCATGGACAAACTCGTGCAGACCCTTCAACTGCGCGGACAATTGCCCAAAGTTTCTGTATCAACAGACGACTTCACCTGCTTCGTGCCTGAACTGGGCCACCTCCACCAAAAGTTCTTGCTGAGCACCGACTATGAGATTTCGCCCCAACACATTCGCCTCAACCGCCTCTCCCTCGCCAATGCGGCGGGAAATATCCAACTGCTGGGCCACGCCTCCCTTGCCCGACAGGCGGGAAAACTCAGTAGTGTTGATGCCCGCGTGGACAAACTCTCCATCTCGCAAACGGCCCTCAGCAGCATCCTGAGCGGATTGGCCACTTCGCTCCCCCAAGCAAGCATCCTGCGCTTCCCTGGCTGGGGAAAGGTGGGCGACCTCTCGCTGCAAGCGCAAATGAACTGGGCAACGACGGGACGCCACGCTCTGACGGTGCAACTACAAACCGCCGTGGGCCATGCGGAAGCCCGCTTGCAAGGACAGGGAAAAGCCATCCGTGGCGAGGTCAAAGTGGAAGGCGCACAGCCCGACGTACTGCTGGGAAATGCCAGCCTGCCTACGGGCATAACGCTCACGGCCACAGGCGACTGCAACCTTTCCAATGCACAAATGCCACAGGTCAAAGGGAAAGTGAATGTCAGTCAGCTTTCCTATAAGAACCACTGCTACGAAAACATCCAGCTGGACGGCTCGTGGATGCAGCACAACCTGCAACTGGCCATTGCCTCCGCTGACCCCGCGGCTACGCTGGAGGCACAGATAAAAGGCCACTTCGACGGTCGCCAGCCCTCCAACGTTGACGCACATATTGACCTGCGCCACCTGAATCCCTCCAGCCTCGGGCTCAACCATAAACTCCTCAACGGGCATACCTATGCCGCCACCATCGACGGCCACCTTGATGCCCTTCCCCTGAAAGGACTAGAAGTGCACGTGAAGGATTTCCAGATGGACGGCCGCAGCAGTTGCTACGTTCCTTTCATCGACCTGCTCCTGCAACCTTCTGCCCGCGGCACCCACGCACTGCTGAACGCCGACTTTGCCCGCGTGGAGGTGGACGGGCCTTTGGGAGCGGACGCCCTCGGCCAGTTGGTGCGCCACCTGCGCAGCACCCTGCTCCAATCGCGCGACACGACGGCCGTTGCCCATCCGTCGAACAACGAATGGGAAATCCATGCACGCTGCACGGACACGGAGTTTCTCAACAAGGTCCTCGACATTGATTTCCACCTTGACGGCGATGCTTTCGTGGAAGGCCGCATCGGTGGCCCGAACGACGAGGCGATGCTCTCCTTCCATACGCCCGGCTTGCAGTTTGGCTCCACGCGCATCGGCCGCCCATCGCTCTATCTGCGCGGTAGCCAAGGTGCCTACTCGCTCTTGGCGCGCGGCAACAAACAAATGGGTCAGAGCCTGATGACCCTTGAGCTCAATGCCCAGACGCGCCACGACACGCTGACCACCCACTTGGCATGGGAGGACGAGGGCAAGCACCATTTCTGCGGTGCCGTGCAAGCCACCACCTATTCCGAAGCGGGCGGCAAATGGCTCACGCGCTTCCACCCCACCGACATTACTATCAAAGATACCCTGTGGCAGATGTCGCTGGGTTCGTTGCGCTGGAGCAAGGAGGCCATTGAGATGAACAGCGTTGGCATGCAGCGCGCTGGACAAAGCTTGCACGTGAGCGGCCGCCTCTCGCGCAATCCCAACGACGTCCTGACCGCCGACCTTAAACGCATTGACGTAGATTATATTCTCACCATCTTCAATATCAAACCCGTAGAATTTGGCGGGCATGCCACGGGTCAAATCCACCTCAAGGGAACGCTCGACACACTCAGCGTGAGCGCGCCCGAACTGGACATTCCCGAATTTCGATTCAACAAGGCCCTCCTCGGCCATGCCCGCATCAAGGGCGGATTCAGCACCCGCGACGGCAAGATTATGCTCGATGCGGATATACGCGAGGAAGGCGTGGGCTATACAATGGTGAACGGCTACGTATCGCCCAAGGCCAAGGAACTCTACTTGCAGGTCAACAACCAGAATACCAACCTGGCCTTCCTTGACCGCTATGTCTCAAGCATCTTCGGGCCAGTCGAAGGGCGCGTATCGGGCGATTGCCTCATCCATGGCAAGTTCCAGACGCTTGACTTCAAGGGCGTGGAGCAAGGCGAGATAAGTACGGAGATTATCGCCACGGGTGTGCCCTACCATCTGACGGACGGCACAGTCACGATGAGCGACGGGCGCTTTGATTTCCAAGACTTCAAGCTGAGCGACCGCCGCGGCGGCACGGGTAGCATTCGCGGTTATCTGGGCCACCAGCATCTGAAGAATATCACCTACGATTTCCAGGTGGAAGCCAACAAACTCTTGGTGTACGACCAAGCGCGCAGCCTCGACCTCCCCTTCTATGCCACCGCTCTGGGCACGGGCCGCATCCATCTGATGGGCCGCCCGGGTTCGTTCAGTGCCGACATACAGATGCGCCCCGAGGCGGGTACCCGCTTCTATTATATGGTGGAGAGTCCCGAGACTTTCAGCGATGGTCGCCTGCTCCGTTTCCAAGATGCCGACAGTGTGGCTGCCGCTGCCGCACGCCTTGACCTGCCCACCGACAGCGTGGTGAAACATCACGTACCGCAGACGGCCTCGACCGACATCCGCTTGGACTTCGCCCTCGACATGACACCGCAGGCCCGCCTCTTTGTCATCATGGACGACAAGACGGGCGACCGCATCGAACTGGGCGGCACGGGCATGCTGCAAGCGAAGTTCCACAACAAAGGCGACTTCACCATGAACGGCAATTACGTCATTGCCGATGGCAACTACAAAATGAGCATTCAGGACCTAATTCGCAAGGAGTTTGTCTTCCGTCCCGGCGGCAACATCAACTTCACGGGCATCCCCTTCGAGAGCGACCTCAACCTCCGCGCAGTCTATACCGTCCCCAGCGTATCGCTCAGCGACCTCAACATCGGCAACAACCTCAGCGAGAGCAGTGTCCCCGTGGGCTGCGTCTTGAACTTTGGCGGCAAGGTGGGCAATCCGCAGATTACCTTCGACCTCGAACTGCCCCGCGTGAGCGACGACATCAACCGCATGGTGCGCAGCCTCATCAGCAGCGAGGAGGACATGAATATGCAGGTGCTCTACCTCCTCGGCGTGGGCCGTTTCTACACCTACGACTACGCCTCTACGGAGGCCGCCGCTAAGGAATCGCAGAGTTCGGTGGCCATGAAGTCCTTCCTCTCCAACACGCTGAGCAGCCAACTCAATAACATCCTCTCCAACGCCATGGGCAATACGAACTGGACCTTTGGCGCCAACCTCAGCACGGGCCGCCTCGGATGGAACGATATGGAGGTGGAGGGCATGCTTAGCGGCCGCCTGCTCAACAACCGCCTCATCATCAACGGCCAATTCGGCTACCGCGACCGCCCGCAGTATTCCAACACGAACTTCGTGGGCGACTTCAACATCAACTACCTGCTCACGCCCAGCGGCAGCGTCAGCCTGAAAGCCTACAGCGAAACCAACGACCGCTACTTCACCAAGTCCTCGCTCACCACACAGGGCGCAGGTATTGAACTCAAGCGCAGTTTCTCCAAGTTCCGCGAACTCTTTACTATTCGCAAGAAAAAGAAGCCTTAGTGCGGTCGCTGCGCGACCTTAGTTTCATCGGTCGCTGCGCGACCTAGTTTCAAGTTTCAACGGAAGCCTGCGGCTTCCTAGTTTCAACGCAGCCTTT